>CAMBJF010000001.1 GCA_945867875.1 uncultured Ruminococcus sp.
TATATGGATTATGCGAAGATTTTTTGTCTACAGTTTTATTGGTTATTAGTATTATTCCTTGTTTTCCTGCTTGTACTCGTAGCCATAGCTCTGATAATAGCCGTACTTTTTGCCGTATCTGCCGTATTTTTTCCTGCCGTATGATGACTTCATACCGCCTGTGCAGAAGGACTTGATAAAGCCAAGCTTTCGTCCGTTTGCAAGGCTCACCTTTTCGAGAGCCTCCGCAATATCGGGGTGAGATGTGGCATTTTCCCTGACAACGAAAACGTGACCGCCGATGATGCTGTTCATAAGCTGTGAGTCGGTAACAACGTTGATAGGAGGGGTATCGAGGAGCACATAATCATACTTTGCGGACACATTTTCAAGGAGCTTTGCCATTATCCCCGAGCCGAGAAGCTCCGTGGGGTTTGGGGGGATAGGTCCCGATGCAAGCACATCAAGAGAGGGGCGGACATTCTTGTTTACAGCATCATCAAGGGTGCAGAAGCCGCCGAGGACTGATGAAAGTCCGTTCTGACCGCCAAGCCTAAACGCAGTCTGCACCGTGGGCTTACGCATATCGCAGTCGATAAGCAGAACTCTCTTGCCCATATCCGCAAACGCAATCGCCATATTTGCGCAGGTGGTGGATTTTCCCTCGCCGGGCTCTGCACTTGTAAAGCCGATGATGTTTCCGCCCGATGCGGCAAGGGAGAAGATGAGGTTTGTTCGTGCCGCTCTGTACGCTTCGGCAATGACAAATGGGGTGTTGTCATCGAGAAGATAGCGCTTTGATGCCGGCCTTTTGGCAGATGTGCGCTTTTCGCCCGTCTTTTTGCCGCCGTAGCCATAGCCGTAGCCGCTGCCCGATGCCGCTTCAAAATCCATAATTTCGGCAAAAACGGGAACGTTATATATCTTGGTCAGGTCATCTCTCGGTGTGACGGTCACGTTCATAATGTCCTTCACAAAAAGGATAACATATGCCGCCGCCGCCCCAAGGAGAACACCTGCCGCAGCGAATATCATCGGCCTCGGAAATGACGGATTTTCGGGCACTTCGCCATATTCCACCACTTCGATGGAGCCTGATTTTATGACCCTCATAAACTCATTCTGCGCAAGCTCAACGAGCACATTCACGATATCTGCGGAAAGCCGGGGGTCTTCATTTGACGCAGTTATCCGCATTACCTCCGTGCTGTTCACAGAGGTCACGGATATCATATCGCTCAGCTCCTCCTTTGTGTAGGGGAGATCAAGCTCATATATCACCGAATCAAGCATCTTGTTGCTCTGAAAGATTATCTGACAGGTGTTAACAAGCTTCTGAGCCGCCGTGATGTCGTTTACGTTAAGGGTCTCGGACTTGTTCTGATTATTCTCCACATAAAGCATAGCTGAGGATTCGTATTTTTTCGGCACGAGGAACTCAGCCGCCGAAAAGCCCGCCGCCCCGCATATCACCGCCGACACGGCAATGGGGAAAAAGTGGTTTTTCAGAACGGAGAATAGCTGTTTTATATCAATACTGTCTTCCATTTATGGGATTTGCTCCTTATTATTTTTTTGCCTTGAATGCTACGGCAACGATGTCAGGACCGCTGTTTGCCGCAATTGCGCCGCCTACTCTGAATCTGATGTCAACGGGAGGGTAGCCAAGACGCTTTGTAAGCACCTTTGCCAGCTCTTCGGCACGGGCAAGGTCTCTGCCGCCGATAACGATGTATGGTGAACTCTTTTCAATGCGCTCACAGGTAACATCGGCAAGCTTGGGGATAACATTCTGCTCTCCTCGGGGCTTTGCCACCACCTTTGTACCCTCGCCCTTGAGGAGAATTACGGGCTTGAGACCGAGAAGCTCGCCGGCAAAGGCTGCCGCAGCACTTATTCTTCCCGATTTTTTTACATATCTCAGTGTGTATGCCGCAAGATATACCTCGCATACCTCAAACCAGTCAGCAAGATACTTTTCTATCTCATCGGCAGACTTGCCAGCCTCAGCCATTTTCGCAGCCTCGATAACGGGATAGCCGTATGTTCCCGAATAGCTTGTGGAGTCAAGGACACGAATCCTCAGCTTATCAGCCATATCGGGGTGCTCGGAGAAATAATTGTCCCTTGCGGAGCAGGCGTTCTGATATGTGGCAGAGCCGTGGGCGTTTATGGAGATGTAGAAAATATCCTCATAGCCCTCGTCTGCGTATTTCTCAAAAAGCTCGCCGAACTCAAAGGCTGTGAGCTGGGAGTGAACGGGGAGGTCAGCAGATGCGTCTATCAGGTCATAGTATTCCTCATTGGAAATATCGCCGTCACGGAAGCTTTTGTCTCCCACGGTAATGGGAAAGCCCTGCACGTCGATATTGTACTTTTCTGCGTATTCTTTAGTGATGTCGCTGGCGGAATCGGTTATGAATTTTATCTTTGACATAATATTTCGTTCCTTTCGGGAATTTTTTTACCAGTTGAATTTTGTAAGCTGTCCTTTGGTTTCAAGGTCGGGATAGCCCCATTGCCTCAGAACTTCATAGGCGGCAATGGCGGCTGAATTTGAGAGATTAAGACTCCTGAGAGTGCTCCTCATAGGTATTCTAACGCATTCATCGGGGTGAGCGTAAAGCAGCTCTTCGGGAAGTCCTGCGTCCTCTCTGCCGAAAATAAGATAGCAGTTGTCGGGATATTCCGCATCGGAATGTATCTTCCTGCCCTTGGTGGTGAAAAAGAAGAAGCTGCCGCCCTTGTTTTTCTCCATAAAATCGGCTATGCTCTCATAATAGGTGATGTCAAGCTTGTCCCAGTAGTCAAGCCCCGCACGCTTCAGCTTTTTGTCATCTATCTGAAATCCAAAGGGCTTTATAAGATGGAGCCGTGCTCCCGTAACAGCGCAGGTTCGGGCTATATTTCCCGTGTTCTGGGGTATCTGCGGTTCTGCAAGAACGATGTTCAGACGCATATCATTGCCCCCTTAAAGCGACTCATAATCGCATAGGTCGTGCTTTGCCATAAGAAAATCAAGGCAGCGTTCAAGGAGTATGCCCTCACGTGGATCGGTGCTGTAGCCGTATGTTGTCTTTATGGCAAGCTCCAAAAATGCCGCTGCACGGTTCATTGCAATGGGCAGGCTGTCCCCACGGAGCACCGAGCCTGTGAGGACGGAAGCAAAAACATCGCCTGTTCCCGGATATCCCGCATTTACCTGAGTGTAGGGCACCTTCCAGAACTTGTTGTGCTCACGGTCATAGCCCGCATTGAAGCATTCCCCGCAGACATATGCACTTGTTATGACAACAATTCTCGGGCCAAGCTTGGAAAGTCTCACAAGAATGCTCTTCATTTCCGTGGCGGAGCGGGGCATAAGAGTGGGGTCCTCCCCGAGAAGTATGGCGGCTTCGGTCATATTCGGGGTTATGATATCCGCCACCGCCGCAAGCTCGCCCATTCTGCGGCGAAGCTCAGGGTTGCAGGTCTTGTAGGGCTTGCCGTTGTCCGCCATAACGGGGTCTACCACTTTCAGGGCATCGGGATAGCTTGAAAAAAATTCAAGGCAGTGGTCTATCTGGCTGGTAGATGCGAGAAAGCCGCTGTAGATGCAGTCAAAATCAAGCTTTAGCCGCTTGTAATGTCCGAGAGCGGGGATAATATAGTCGGTCAGGTCGTGCATTACCACCTCTCCGAAGCCACCCGTGTGGGTGGAGAGGATAGCCGTGGGTACGGGACATACCTGTATTCCCATAGCCGAAAGGGTTGGGATTATGACCGACAGTGAACACCGTCCCACGCCCGAAAGGTCGTGAATGGCGGCGACTTTTATGTTGCTGTTCAAGAAAAAAACCACCTTTGGTATGTTATCAGACTGTAGCTGCCGCAGCGCATATGACGCATTCGGCGCCAAGAGCTGTAAGCAGCTCCGAGCAGGCGTTAAGGGTAGCACCTGTGGTCAGCACATCGTCTGCAAGCAAAACGGTCATTCCCGAAAGGGGAGTGCCGTGAATATCCGTGTAATAATTTTTGTGAGCCGCTGTGTGCCTTTCATCTCTGCTAAGATCGTGCTGTGCGGTCTTTGAAAAGCGCCTGCGGATAAGATCAGTCCTGACGGGGATATCAGTGCCTTTAACGATAGCCTTTGCAATTTCCTCCGCCTGATTATAGCCCCTCATTCGCTGCTGCTTAGGTGACATCGGAACGGGCACGGTGATATCTATATCATAGAGCACGCCCATTTCGTCAAGCATATCTCTCAGCGCCCTGCCGAAAATAATGGCAGAGTTCAGATTGTTTTTGAATTTAAGGCTGTAAATGCCGTCCTTGACATTTCCGGAATAATATGCCGCTGAGGCGCAAAGGGAATAGCTGTGGGGAGCTTTGCAGTCACATTCGGGTCTTACAGGCTTTCCACACCGTCGGCAGATGTATTCGTCCGCCCACATTATCTCCGAAAAGCACTGCTCACAGCAAAGCCTGTCAAAGCTTATAAATCCGCCGCAGAAGGGGCATCGGTTTGGGAAAAAGAAGTCCAGCAGGCGGCTTTTGATGCTGCTGTCGCCATGTGTGATGTCATTCATCAGCTCATTTCCTGCTCTATCATATTTTTAAGGCAGGTGTAGCGGAGAGTTCTGCGGTCATTGTTCACCATTTTCTCCACGATTGCCTTTGAACCCACTATTATAAGCATTTTCTTGGCTCTCGTAACGGCGGTGTAAAGCAGGTTTCGGTAATACAGCTTGTCAAAGCCCCCCAGCAATGGCAGGATAACGGCTGTAAATTCGCTGCCCTGACTTTTGTGGACGGTTATGGCGTAGGCAAGCTCTATCTGCTCGGTCATTTCAAGGGAATATTCCGCAATGCGACCCTCAAAATCAATTACCACCGTTCCCTCGGAACGCTTTACCTTGATTATTGTGCCGATATCGCCGTTGAAAATTCCCGAGCCCTCTTCGCCGTCTTTTTTCCAGATAATGTCATAATTATTCTTGGTCTGCATCACCTTGTCCCCGTCACGGAATGTAAACACTGCTCCTTTTATCTCCGCAAGCTCTTTCTGTGGCGGATTTATCCTCCGCTGGAGGAGCTTATTCATCTCAACAGAGCCGAGAACGCCCTTTCTTGACGGACACAGCACCTGTATATCATCGGTGGGGGAAAACCCATATGCATCGGGGAGACGCTGAACGCAGAGGTCTGCCACGGTGAGGGCGGCTTCATCGGGATTTAAGCGCTGCATAAAGAAAAAGTCGCTGTCCTTGCGGGTAAGGTCGGGCTGTTCGCCGCTTACTATCCTGTGGGCATTGGTGATTATGCAGCTCTGTTGTGCCTGACGGAAAATTTCATTGAGCGCCACAACGGTGAGCCTGCCGCTGTCGATCATATCCTTGAGGATATTTCCAGCACCCACAGAGGGGAGCTGGTCGCTGTCGCCTACCATAATAAGGCGGCAGGAGAGCTTTAATGCACGGAGAAGTGACTCAAACAGCAGGGTGTCCACCATTGACATCTCATCTATTATCATAACGTCGCAGGAAACAGGGTCACGTTCATTGTGCTTGAATTTGAGCTGACCCGAATTGTCGTACATCACTTCAAGGAGACGGTGAATGGTCTTTGCGGGATAGCCCGTAAGGTCGGATATCCGCTTGGCGGCACGTCCCGTAGGAGCGGTTATCATTACCTTCATACCCCGCTGCTCATAAAGTGAGATTATGGCTTTAAGGGTGGTGGTCTTACCTGTTCCGGGGCCGCCTGTCAGTATAAGAAAGCCCTTTGACAGAGCAAGGGAAATTGCCTCTCTCTGCTTCTCGGCATAGGTTATTATCTTGGTCTTTTCTTCGATATCTATAAGCTTTGTGTAATCCGTTCCTGTGTCCTTGAAGCAGTCGTTCATAACGGAAAGACGGGAGCTTATGTACTGCTCGGCACGGAAAAAGTCTTCAAGGAAAACAAAATCCCTGCCGCCCTTGTTATAGATGCATATGTCGTTGTCACTGATGGCTGAGGAAAGGTTGTCGTCGATTATCTCCTCGCCCACGGAAAGCAGCTTTATCGCCGCCTCTTTCAGCCTGTCAAGGGGGAGACAGGTGTGACCATTGTAGGAGTTGTGCATAAGAATGTATATGATGCCAGCCTTGACACGCCCCTCGCTTTCGGGAGGTATCTCCAGCTTCTGCGCCATTTCCTCGGCTTTACTGAAATCAAGCTCTATCCCCGCTCCGCAGAGCACATAGGGGTTCGCCTTTATCATTTCCACCGCAAACTGACCCCACCGTTTCCACGCAGCCACAGCCTTTGAGGGGGATATGCCGTAGCCTGTGAGGAATATCATCAGTGAGCGGACGCCCGAAATGCGTCTGAATTCCTGTGCGATCTCCTCCGCCTTGCTCTGTGAAACACCCTTGACCTCGGTGAGTCTGTCAGGGTCACTTTCGATGACTTCAAGGGTCTTGTCACCGAAATGCTCCACCATACGTCCCGCAAGGGTTGGACCTATGCCTTTGATAACGCCTGAGGAAAGGTATTTGAGGATAGCGGCTTCCGTAACGGGCATTTTCCGCTCGCAGGTCTCCGCACGGAACTGTGCGCCGAATTTCGGGTGATTTACATACCGTCCCGTGAGCCGCAGCTCCTCGCCCTCCTCAATAGTGCCCAGCTCGCCCACAACGGTGACATAATCGCTGCCCGTGTCAAGGTCAAGGACAATGTAGCCGTTCTGCTCGTTGCAGAAAAGTATGTCCTCGGCAGTGCCCTCTATATGGATAAGCTCGGTCTCATTCTTTTGCATAGCCCTTTTCCCCACTAAAAAACTTCTCTTTATTATACCATAATTCCAGTTTGATTGCAACCGTTTTCTGATTTATTTTTCTTGCTTTCCGCCTTGCAATTTCATAAGCTTTGTGATATAATATAAATTAGGTAAATTTTCGCTATAGAATTGGATGTGAGCATACCTTGGATATCAGTATTCCCATTAATGTGAAAGAAGTCCTTGACCGTCTTGAGCGTGGCGGCTTTGAGGCTTATATAGTAGGCGGCTGCGTCCGTGACAGTATCCTCGGAAAGAAGCCGAAGGATTATGATATCACCACAAATGCGCTCCCTGACGAGATAATCGCCTGTATGGACGGAATGAAGGTCATCGAAACGGGCATTAAGCACGGCACGGTCACTGTTATCAGCAGCGGAGAGGCAGTGGAGGTCACCACCTACCGCATTGACGGCAAATACACCGACCACCGCCGCCCCGACTCGGTAAAATTCTCCGACTCCCTCGAAAAAGACCTTTCCCGCAGGGATTTCACCGTGAATGCAATGGCATATTCCGATAAGACGGGCATTATTGATATTTTCGGCGGTCAGCAGGACCTTTTCAGCGGCAGGATAAGATGTGTTGGCGAGCCTGCGGTGAGGTTTGAGGAGGACGCTCTCAGGATATTCAGAGCACTCCGCTTTGCATCGGCGCTTGGCTTCCGCATAGACCCCCTTACCGCTTCGGCGATACACGAGAAAAAGCAGCTCCTTAAAGAGATCGCCTCCGAAAGGATAATGAACGAGCTTACGGACTTCGTTATGGGTACAGCCCCCTGCGACCTGATGATAGAATTTGACGATGTTTTCTGCACTATAATCCCCGAGTTTGCAAAGTGCGTGGGCTTTGACCAGAAGAGCAGATATCACGTTTACGATGTATGGGAGCACACCGCCCACGCCGTTGAGAACTCAAAGGCTGACAAGGAAGTAAGGCTTGCGCTGTTTTTCCACGACATTGAAAAGCCCACCTGCTGCCGCATCGATGAGGAGGGTCACGGACATTTCCCGGGACACGAAAAGCGCAGTGCGGAGACCGCCGAGAGGATCATGCGCCGCCTTAAATTTGACGGCGACACCATAAAAAACACCTGCGAACTCATAAAATACCACTACATCACCCCCGTTGATGACAAGCGTGTTGTAAAGCACCTTATCTCCGTTATGGGGCTTGGAATGTTTGATAAGCTTGCGGAGGTGATGAAGGGCGACAGCCGTGCAAAGCAGAGCTTCTGCCTTGAAAGAGTTAACACCCTTGACGCTATGAAGTACCTTGCTCACGAGATAATCGAAAATGGCGAATGCTGCACTCTCCACGGTCTGGCCATAAAGGGCAGCGACCTTGAGGACATCGGCTTTGAGGGCAGACAGATAGGCGAAGCCCTTGACCAGCTCCTTGTAATGGTCATTGATGAAAAGCTGCCCAATGAAAGAAGCGCGCTCATTGATGCCGCAAGGGATTTCGGCAGCAGCGGCCGCAAAAGGGTATTCGAGCTGTAAATATTTTCCCGAAAACTGAATATAATAAAAAAGCAGGAGCGGAAAATTTTCCGTTCCTGCATATCGTAAAAAATCATTTGTCTCCGTTTTTTCTCAGGTCGGAGATAAGGTCAAGGAAGCAGTCCACGTCGCTGAAGTCCTTATTTACCGAGGCAAATCGGACATAAGCCACCTCGTCCAGCTTTTTGAGCTGTTCGAGAACCATATCGCTTATTTCACGGGTGGATATCTGGGTTATCATATTGTTTGCGCAGTAGCTTTCGATGCTGTCGGCAATGGCGATTATGGCAGAGCCGGGCACAGGCCGCTTTTTCACCGCAAAGGAAAGACCTCTTATCAGCTTGTTTCGGTCAAAAGGCTCATAGGTGTTGTCCTTTTTGTTGACGAGCAGATCGGGTATCTCAACGCTTTCATATGTGGTAAAGCGCTTGTCGCAGTTTGTGCAGCGCCGTCTGCGCCGTTTCTTTCCGCCGATAAGACGGGAATCAACGACCTTGGTATCTTCAAATCCGCAATAGGGGCATTTCATAGGCAGACCGCCTTTCCGAGAAAGAATAAAATTTTTCATTAACATTATAACCGATTTTCCGCCTGATGTCAAGCGGAGATATCCGTTTAAAAGGACTGAAAAAATTGAAGAAGAAAAGAAAACCCAACGGTGTAAAACTGTTTATCATATCAACGGCTATTTTATTTACGGCGGTGTTTTTATTGTCAGGTACAGCTTCACGTAAGGACGATGAAAATAACATTGCAAAGGAATCAGAGCCAGCGGTGACTGGCAGCGGCACAGTCGATGCGACAGCTGCATCATCGGAAACATTACCCGATGAGACAGGCGTTTCCGATGTTTCGGACACAGCTGTCTATGGTGACACTTCCGACACCGAAACAACGGCAGAGTCAAAAGAACCCAAGCCCGACCCCTCAGATGCCGACAACACCTGGGCGATGTTCCTTGTTAACTCAAAAAATCAGGTCCCCGAGGAATACTGCGACGGTATAGAAACTGACCTTGTATATGAAAGCTGGAGGGAATATTATCTTGATTCCCGTGCGGCTGAGTATATGAAGCAGATGATAAAGGCTGCGGAGGAGGACGGCATTCAGCTTGTGGTAATGTCCGCATACCGCAGTGTGGAGTATCAGCAGAACAACTTCGACAAGAGCGTTCAGGACAGGATCGACAACCGTGGAATGACCTATGAAGAGGCATATGCGGATACCTTGAAGGAAGTCCAACTCCCCGGCTACAGCGAGCATAACGCAGGCGTTGCGGCGGATATTATGTCCAACGAGGAGACCAGTATGGAGGACGACCGCTTCAAAAACACAAAGGCGTATGAATGGCTCCAAGAAAATGCTGCGGATTACGGCTTTATCCTCAGATACCCCGAAAACAAGGAGGATATCACGGGAATAATATATGAGCCGTGGCATTACCGCTTTGTGGGCGTTTATTACGCAAAGCTCCTTGCCGACAAGGGCGTTACGCTGGAGGAATATTTTGAGGAAATGAACTGGGTCGATGAGGACGGCAAGGCTGTTTATCATCTCCCCGTGCTTGAATAAAAATACCTGAAAGGAAGTTTTAAAATGAACAAGATGATGAATATGCCCGAAATAAAGCTGGGTATCGCAGCAGTCAGCAGAAGCTGTTTTCCCAAGAGCCTTTCCGAAGAGAGATGCGGAGAGGTCTGTAAGAAGTGTGCGGAAAGGGGAATAGAGATATTCCGCTGTCCCACAGTTTCCGAAAATGAGAATGATATGGTGAAAGCCGTTTCCGAGCTTAAAGCCGCAGGTGTGAATGCGCTTGTTGTATATCTGGGAAACTTCGGTCCTGAGACCGTCGAGACACTTCTTGCAAAGAAATTCGGACTTCCCGTAATGTTCGCCGCAGCTGCGGAGGAAAGCGGCAAGGACCTTATCGACGGCAGAGGAGATGCATTCTGCGGAATGCTGAACGCAAGCTATAATCTGGGACTCAGAGGCGTAAAGGCTTACATACCCGAGTATCCCGTTGGCACACCCGACAAGGTGGCTGAGATGATAGAGGGCTTTATCCCCGTGGCAAGAGCCGTTCTGGGTCTTTCAAAGCTGAAAGTCATCTCTTTCGGACCCCGTCCCCAGGATTTCCTTGCCTGCAATGCACCTATTGCACGTCTTTATGATATCGGCGCAGAAATTGAGGAAAACTCCGAGCTTGACCTTTATGCCGCATTCAACGCTCACGCAGGCGATGCCAGAATCGAAAAGGTGGCTGCGGAAATGGCTGCGGAGCTTGGACAGGGCAACAAGATGCCGGGCATTCTCCCCAAGCTTGCTCAGTATGAGATAACCCTCCTTGACTGGGCTGAGGAGCATAAGGGTGAGAGAGAATATGTTGTATTCGCAAACAAGTGCTGGCCCTCGTTCCAGACACAGTTCGGCTTCGTTCCCTGCTATGTGAACAGCCGTCTCACAGGAAGAGGCATTCCCGTTTCCTGCGAGGTGGATATCTGGGGTGCTGTCAGCGAGTACATAGGTCAGTGCGTTTCCGACGACTGCGTAACTCTCCTTGACATCAACAACACCGTTCCTCAGGATATCTATGACGAGGATATCAAGGGCAAGTTCGATTACAGCCTTACAGACACATTTATGGGCTTCCACTGCGGAAACACAGCTTCGGGCAAGCTTGCTTCCTGTGAGATGAAGTTCCAGAGAATTATGCGCAGAGACCTTGAACCCGACAGAGAGCCTGACATCACAAGAGGTACTCTTGAGGGCGATATCGCCGCATCTCAGGTGACACTTTTCCGTCTCCAGTCCACTGCCGATGCAGAGCTTGCGGCTTATACCGCACAGGGCGAGGTGCTCCCCGTGGCTTCACGTTCCTTCGGCGCAATAGGCGTGTTCGCCATAAAGGAAATGGGAAGATTTTACCGTCACGTGCTCATCGAGGGTCGTTTCCCTCATCACGGTGCAGTAGTGTTCGCTCACAAGGGCAGGGAACTGTACAATGTTCTGAGATACCTCGGTGTCAAGAAAATTGGCTTCAATCAGCCTGCGGGAATGCTTTATCCCACAGAAAACCCCTTTGCCTGATTTTTTGAATGGATAGTGATTTTTAATGAAAAGATTTTTAGGAGTTCTTTTTTCCGTTTTCGGATTTGTTTTCAATGCAATTCTCCTCTGCGGACTTATGATACTGGGCATTGACCTCTACAACCGCAGTGAAGAGGAGAAAAAGGCACGTTCGGGCGGAACGGAGAAGTGATGTTTTCCATAGACGAGATAAACGGCGGCTGGCTGAACGTTACCCTTGATTTCGGCGATGATGTTTACTGCATTATGGGCACGGACATTTGGGGAACGGACAGAGGTTCGCAGATAGTGAAAATGTGCGCCGATGCACTGAGCGGGAGCGGCAGCTTTTACGCTGTGCTCGACAATGAACCGGGAGCATGGGTGATAGAGCTTTCCTCAGAGGGCAGGCTGTGCATTTATTTGTGCCGTGAGGACCTTAAAGGAAAGCCCGATATGACTGAGTGTGAAAAGGCTTTTGAGACAGATGCGGATATCCCTGCATTTGCGAAAGCTGTCTGTGCCGCATTTTCGGAATATTCCGAGGGTGACGGACAGAGCTTTTACGAAAGGGAAAGTCATATGGCATTTCCCGCAGATGAATTTGAGCGGCTGAAAAACGCTCTATAAATAAAGGAGAAAGACTATGGTAATTCTCGCATCGGCATCGCCCCGCCGACAGGAACTTCTGAAGCTTGTTGTGCAGGATTTTTCCATATGCCCTGCGGACATTGACGAGACCATACCCGAGGACATTGCCGCAGAAAATGCGGCGGAGTATCTTGCGGTGAAAAAGGCATCGGCAGTTGCCGACGACCCTCAGCATATGTACGATACGGTCATCGGCTGTGATACAGTTGTTGTCCTTGACGGCGAAATTATGGGAAAGCCCCGTGACATCAACCAAGCCCGTGAAATGCTTACCAAGCTTTCGGGCAGGGTGCACAAGGTCATAACAGGGGTATGCATTTGCAGCAGAGGAAAGCGGACAAGCTTTTCCGAGACCACCGAGGTGGAGTTTTACCCCCTGTCGCCCAAGGAAATTGAGGACTATATCAGCACAGGCGACCCTATGGACAAGGCTGGTGCATACGGCATTCAGTCGCAGGGCTGTATGCTTGTGAAAGGCATTATCGGCGACTTTTTCAATGTGGTCGGGCTTCCCGTGGCACGGCTCAGAAGGGAGCTTGACAAGATAGTTTTATAAATGAAAACATCACCGCACATTATCGTGACGGTGATGCTTTTTTTTACTTCTCAAAAATTTTTTCAAAAAGCTCTGCAATATAAAGCCGTGCCTCGTAATCCGATTCCTCGGTGAGCATCATAATATCCTCTTTGGAAAGCTCACCGCCGTACTTTTCCATTATCTCCTCATCGGTAAGCGCAGCCCCCGCACAGGGCACGCACAAGGGCGGGTACATCACGCACCACCAGTTATGCCCCTCGCCGCTGCCTATTTTGATTCGCAGGGCGGTGTAATTTCCTGCGGGAACGGCAAAATCATTGTATATCCGTCTGTCAAAAGTCATCTCGCATATCTCGCAGGAAACGGTGTCCTCCGAGCCGTTGGCGGCAAGGGTATCATCGGCTATCTGCTTTATTTTGTCAAGCTGCTCCGAAAGGGCTGCAGTGGCTTCCGCCGATGATGAATATGGCTTGAACAGCTCATCTGATGAGCCGAGAACAGCATCACGGACAAGGAGCTTCAGCCGCTGATCCTCCTCGCTGTCGGAGTCTGCAAGAATGTGCAGGCGGACAAGGCTGTTTTCGAGATTTTTCTCGGTCTGAACTGCGGAAAATATCCCTGTTACAAGCAGTGAAAACGCCATTGCTGCGGCAATAAGAGCGGTCTGTGATATGTACTTTTGTTTCATATTCGTCATTTCCTTTCCGATTTTGTTATCCGTATTATTGACGGGTATCGGAAAGGTTATTCCTTTTTGTGGAAAAATATTTGGCTTTGAGATACCCAAGAAAGCTTATTTGCTGTAACGATATTTACACAGATAAGATGATATAATTATAAAAATAAATTTTATAATGAAAAAGGAGAAAGGAAAATGTCGGATAAATGCAGCGAAAAGTTTTACGCCGTTAAAGACAGGCTTGTTTTCCATCGCCCGCAGTGCAGGTTTATTTCAGCCTATGACCCAAGCAGGCTCACCGAGGTGGCGGACTACGGCAGCGGCATCATTATGGGTATGACGCCCTGCAACTGCTGCCGCCCGCAGGTCAGCGGCGGGGCTGTGCTTGATATTGCCGCAGCCGAAAGCTTCTGCAAAAAGCACGGAATGGCGTGCTCATCTGACGGCTGCGGTATTGTAATAACCACCTGCGCCGCCAGATGGCGGATATACCGCTCAGGCAGCAAGCTCTTTCTTCATCACGAAAAATGGACCTTCAGAGCGGCAAAATACGGCAAGCGTGCGGGATTTATGATTCGTGACAAGGAGTTTTCGGACATCTCCGAAGCCCTGTTTTATGCATACTGTCACGACAAAAGATACCGCAATACCCGCAGCAATGCCGATACAGCCGGCGATATCCGTATATAAAAAACAGCACCGTTTCATTTTACCGAAACGGTGCTGTCTGAGTTTATGGGGTGATTGTCAGTCCTTCATAATAGCCTTGCGTATCATATTGATAGGGATTACAAGGAACGCAAGGACAATGCAGATGAGCCAAGTCATAGGGTTCAGAGCCTCGACGCTGAGCACCTCGCCGCCGAATGTAACGAATACGAACTGGAGAACGAAAATGGACAGCATTACATAAATAAAGTTCATATTTCTGCCCAGACCCTCAAAGGGATTCATATGAGAAGTTCTTGCATTGAAGCCGTTGAAGGTTATCGCCATCATAAAGGTTGCGAACACTGCGGAGTTAAGGTAGGTGTTGTCCACGCCGCCGAAAGCTGTGCGGAAGAAAGGTACAAATCTGATGCACAGGCAAAGAGCTGTGATGTAGAGAGCGGAAATTACTATCTGTGTCATCATTCCCTTGCTTACGATGCTTGCGGAACGGGGAACGGGCTTTTCCTTCATATATTCCTTAAGAGCAGGCTCGCTGCCGAATGCAATAGCTGCGAGGGTGTCCATTGCAAGGTTTACGAGGAGAAGCTGGATAACTGTCATAATAACGTTCTCGCCGAGGAGAGGTGCTATAAAGCAGGTGAGAACGGCTGCAACGTTAACGGTAAGCTGGAAGATAAGGAACTTTCTGATGCTCTTGAACATAGTTCTGCCGTAAAGGATAGCCTTTTCGATAGAGGAGAAGTTGTCGTCCAGAATGGTGATATCGCCCGCTTCCTTGGCAACCTCTGTACCGCTGCCCATTGCAAAGCCAACATCGGCTTTCTTAAGGGCAGGGGAGTCGTTTACGCCGTCGCCTGTCATACCTACAACAAGGTTCAGTTCCTGAGCTGCTCTTACGAGACGGCTCTTGTCGGTGGGGAGAGCTCTTGAAACAACTCTCAGGTCGGGAAGAAGTGCCTTAAGCTCATCGTCGGTCTTTTCGGCAAGCTCTGCACTGGTGAGGGCAATGTCTGTGTCAGTCCTCAGAAGTCCTGCTTCCTTGGCGATAGCAACGGCAGTTTCCTTTCGGTCGCCTGTTACCATTACTACCTGAATGCCTGCATTCTGAACTTCTTTGATAGCGTCAGCGGCTTCCTTACGTACATTGTCTCTGATGCTGAAGAGACAGACAAGTGTTACTGTTCCCTCGTCGGAATCGCCGTCCTTCTTTGCAACGCCAAGAAGTCTCATTGATCTCGATGCCTGAGTATCGATGTAATCCATAAGAGCCTGCTTGTCCGCAAGAGGCTTTACCTCGCCGTTTCCGTCAACATAGGAATCGCAGCGGTCAAGAAGTCTTTCGGGTGCGCCCTTGATGTATGTAACGTGGCTGCCTTTTTCATTAACAGTTACGCTGGAGCATTTCTTTGTGGAATCGAATGCGCTGAATGTAAGAACGTTGTCCTTATTGATGCCCTCAGCCTTGCCTGCTTCCATAAGATATGTCATAAGAGCACGGTCGGTGCTGTTTCCGCCGATGACCTTGCCCTCGGCAGCAGATGCGCTGTTGTTGACGCCTGCACCGACGATGATGTTATCTGCAAGTGCAGCGGGAATTTTGTCAAAGCAGTCGTATATTTCACCATTGCCTGCGGAAAGCTCAACAACGGAAAGCTTGCCTTCGGTGATAGTACCTGTCTTATCACTGAAAAGAATGCTCAGGCTTCCTGCGGTCTCCAGACCGTTTATCTTTCTTACAAGGACGTTGTCCTTAGCCATTCTGAGGCTCTGGAAGGAGAGGAGAATGGAGGTGAGCATAGGAAGTCCCTCAGGAACTGCACATACTATAATAGTTACCGCAACTGTTACAGCATTAAGGATAAGATGTATCCATTCAAATACGCCGTTGGGGATATCGCCCGTGATGAGTGTTTTTGCCATAATGCCCACAATGATGCATATAGCACCGATGTAGCCGAATGTGGATATCTGCTTTGCAAGCTTGCCAAGCTTTACCTGGAGAGGAGTTTCTCTTGTTTCCTCCTGTACCTCGAGAGCCAGCTCACCGAAGAGAGTCTTGTCGCCTACAACCTTGATCTCCATATAGCCCTCGCCGCCGCAGACAACTGTGCCACGGTATGCATAGTGCTTGTTGAGGAGGTCTTTTGTATTGTAGCCCTCGCCGTTTTCATCGGGAATCTTAACGGCTTCCTCAGTCTCGCCGTTAAGAGCCGCCTGATCTACCTTGATGTCGCCCATAACAAGCTCGCCGTCCGCAGGAAGCTTGTCGCCTGCCTGAAGATATACGATATCGCCAACAACAACATCGCTTACGTGAATTTCGGTAAGCTTGCCGTCACGAATGACCTTTGCGGTCTCCTTAGCTTCTTCCTCGGCTTTGAGAGCAGATGCCTTACCCTCCTGCTTGTTCTCGCTGAATGCGGAAACGCCGTTTGCTATCATAATTGCGATGAGTATTCCCACAGGCTCGAACCATTCGGCTTGACCTAAGAAAAAGAGCACCACCTGTACCACAAGAGCAACAAGCAGTATCATTATCATAGGGTCCTTGAATCCCTCAAGGATCTTCTTCCACAGCGGGTCAGGGGGGATCTGTGTAAGGGTATTGGCACCGTTTTTCTTACGGCTTTCCTCCGCCTCTGCCGCAGTGAGTCCCTTGGGGAGAGTGCTCAAAGGCTTTTCTTTAACTTGCATATTAAGCGTCCTTTCCTTTTATGAAATGTTGTTTTGCGCCGTTATTTGGCACTGTACGATGATTTTCTGCGCAGTGCACTTGTTATGAATTATACAGCAAAATGTAAAAAATGTCAATAGCGGGGAGACTTTACAGATTATATTTGAGGGTATTTAAGATTAAAATTTGATTAAAAAAGGCCTGCCCGAGCTTGGGGCAGACCTTTTCCGTAATAAATCAGCTCTGATTTTCCTTTTCGACCATATTCTCGCCGCAGTACATCTTTCTGAGCTTGGGCTTTTCAATTTTTCCCGTAGCATTTCTCGGAACAGGGGCAAAGATTATCTTCTTGGGACGCTTGTATCTGGGCATTCCGAGGCAGAATTCATTTATCTCCTCCTCGGTGCATTCCTCGCCGTCCTTAAGCTCGATTATCGCAGCCGCAATTTCGCCGAGACGCTTATCAGGCAGACCGATAACAGCTACGTCCTTTATCTTGTCGAACTTGCTCATAAAATTCTCAATCTCAACGGGGTAAAGATTTTCACCGCCGCTGATAACAACGTCCTTTTTGCGGTCAACAAGGAAATAGAAGCCGTCCTCGTCCTGACGTGCCATATCTCCCGTCCACAGCCAGCCGTCGTGGAGCACCTCTGCGGTCGCCTTGGGGTTATTATAGTAGCACTTCATAACTCCGGGGCCCTTTACCGCAAGCTCGCCCACTTCGCCCTGGGGAACTTCATTGCCGTTCTCGTCGATTATCTTCACCTGCCAGCCGTAGCCGGGAATGCCGATAGCGCCGACCTTATGTATATTCTCCAGTCCAAGATGAACACAGCCGGGGCCTATGGATTCGCTGAGACCGTAGTTTGTGTCATACTGATGATTTGGGAAGTAGTGCTTCCAGCGGTTGATAAGGCTCTGGGGAACGGGCTGTGCACCGATGTGCATAAGTCTCCACTGGGACAGCTCGTAATTTTTCGGGTCAATTTTTCCCGTGTCAATGGCTTCAAGGATATCCAGCGCCCAGGGCACAAGGAGCCATACTATTGTACATTTTTCCTTGGAAACAGTGTCGAGAATGGTCTCGGGGCTGACACCCTTTAAAAGAACAGCCTTGCCGCCTGTGATAAGGCTGCCGAACCAGTGCATCTTTGCTCCCGTGTGGTAAAGGGGCGGTATGCAGAGGAAAACATCGTCTTTGGTCTGATGATGATGCTTCTGCTCAACGATGCTTGCGTGCATAAGGCTTCTGTGGGAATGAAGGATAGCCTTTGGGAAACCTGTTGTTCCCGAGGAGAAATATATTGCAGCGTCATCGTCATCGCTTATTGCTATTCCGGGAGATACGCTTGCGCAGTTTGAGGTGAGCTTGTCATAATCCTCCGCAAAGCAGGGACAGTCGCCGCCCACATAGAAAAGAATTCGTCCCTTGCTGATGTCCTCCGCAATGGTCTCCACCCTGCCGATAAATTCGGGGCCGAACACCAGCACATCTGCCTCTGCAAGGTCAAGGCAGTATTTTATCTCTTCCGAGCTGTAGCGGAAGTTCATAGGCACGGCAAGAGCGCCTATTTTGAGGATACCAAAGTAAATGGGCAGCCATTCAAGGCAGTTCATAAGGAGTATAGCCACCTTGTCGCCCTTTTTAACGCCTCGGCTCAGAAGAAGCTGAGCGAAACGGTTTGCCTTTTCGTTGAAAACGTGCCATGTTATCTCACGGCGGTAGCAAAGGTCGGAGGTGGGCTGGATAAGGTCAAAATCCTTCCAGAGCATACGTCTTGTTTCCTGTATCTGAGGGTTTATCTCCACGAGACATACGTCATTTCCGTATTTGCGTGCGTTTTCTTCAAGCAGTTCTGTAATTGGCATTGATATCAACCTTTCGGACAATTTTCTAAGTAATTCAGCGGTTTCAAGCTTTAAATATTGTGCGCTTTAAACCGCTGTAAGATCTGATAAGTAATACTTTATCTATTTTAATATTTTTTGAAGATAATTACAAGTCTTTTTTTACACCTTTTTGCACAATATACAATAAAATGCCAAATATTTGAGCATTTGCAACATATTATTCTGCAATGCTTTAAAGCTTTTATCTGAAATATCCAAAGGGAGACAGAAAAATTGATTATTATTGTCTAATTGACAAAAAGCCCAAATTTTGGTATAATCAGATGTAATTTATTGCTTTAACGCTTATGCGCTTTTATCTGATAAAACGATAAACGGGCAGGCTTGAAAGGACGGTATTAATTTAAGGTGTTGTATGTAATTCTCGCAGTTTACCTTGCTGTAATGATAGGCATAGGTGTTTACTGCCACAAAAAGACCTCTTCGGTGTCGGATTTCGTTCTCGGCGGAAGAAGCGTGGGCGGCTGGATAACCGCTTTCGCCTACGGAACATCATATTTTTCCGCAGTCGTGTTCATCGGCTATGCCGGACAGTTCGGCTGGAGCTACGGCGTTTCGGCGGCGTGGATAGGCATAGGAAATGCCGTTATCGGCTCAATGCTTGCGTGGATGGTGCTTGGAAAGCGGACACGAATAATGTCAAAGCATATGAACGCCTCCACAATGCCCGAATTTTTCGAGAAGCGATTTGATTCAAAGGGGCTCAAGACCGTTTCGGCCATCATAGTTTTCATCTTCCTCATTCCCTACACAGCCTCGGTTTACAACGGACTTTCAAGACTTTTCGGAATGGCTTTCAACATTCCCTATTCCGTCTGTATCATAGCAATGGCACTGCTCACGGCGGTTTACGTTATCCTCGGCGGCTACAAGGCAACTGCCATCAACGATTTCATTCAGGGCATCATAATGCTTGCGGGCATCGCAGCTGTGGTTATCTGCGTTATCGCCAGAAAGGGCGGTTTATCCTCTGCACTTGACCAGCTCGGAGCAATATCCGACACAGGCATTCCCGAAAATACCCTCAACTCCCTTTTCGGACCCGACCCCATAAACCTCATTGGCGTTGTTATCCTCACCTCTCTCGGTACCTGGGGACTTCCTCAGATGGTGCAGAAATTCTACGCTATCAAGGACGATTCCGCCATTAAAAGAGGTACGGTCATCTCCACACTTTTTGCTCTTGTAGTGGCAGGCGGCTCATATCTTATGGGCGGCTTCGGCAGGCTTTACGGCAGTGCAGATGAAGCTGAGGCAGCAGCAACGGGCAGGGCATTCATCGAAAGAGGAGCAAACGGCAAGCTTGTCTATGACTCTATCGTCCCCGAAATGCTCCGTGAGGCACTCCCCGAGCTTCTTATCGGAATAGTTGTGGTGTTGGTGCTTTCCGCATCAATGTCCACACTTTCCTCCCTCGTTCTCACATCAAGCTCCACCCTTACCATTGACCTTATCAAGCCCAATGTCAAGGGCGGAATGGACGATAAAAAGCAGGTGCTCACAATGAGGATACTCATTGCCGCATTCCTTGTCCTTTCCGTAGTCATTGCCCTGAACCCCAACACCTACATCAGCACCCTTATGTCCATATCCTGGGGCGCACTTGCAGGCGCATTCCTTGCCCCCTTTATGTACGGACTCTTCTCCAAGAAGATAACCAAGGCAGCGGTTTGGACAAGCTTTGTTACGGGTGTGGGCATTACCGTTATCCATATGGTTATATTCAGTCTCGGCTTCTTCCCCGATGCGACCAAGGCAGTGGCATCACTCAAGCTCAATATGGCATCTCCCATCAATGCGGGAGCTATTGCAATGATAGTGGGACTTATCGTTGTGCCCCTTGTAAGCTCTTTTACAAAGGTAAAGGACACGGAATATGTTGACAAGCTTTTTGCCGAGTGCAAAAGCGATGCAGAATAATTAAAGGAAATCCCGTCATTTTCACATTGAGAATGACGGGATTTTTCTATATTCACTTCTTTACCAGATCATACAAATAAGAGCTGTCATCAAGCTTTCTTGTCCGCACATTTCCATTCCGAGGTGAACATACTTATCACGCTTGAGCACCGCATCTGTCTCCAGCAGAACGGGGCAGCCACGCTTTCTGCCCTCCTCAAAGGCGATATCAAGCACCTTACGCATATACCCCTGACCCTGATACTCCTTTTTCACAGCCACAAGACCCACGAAAATATACGGCTTCTTTGACTTTTTCACGGCTGTCTCATAAGATTCGCCTCCCTTGCTGATATACTTTACCATTCTCACAGCACCGCCGAAGCCCATAGTTTTGAATATGTACTTCATCAGTATCATACCCGCTGAAAGTGGCAGATTGTCCTTTGAATATCTGTACGCAATGAATGCCTCGTGCTTCTCGCTTGTGCTGTAGAGACACCCTGCCGCAAGCATTGCACGGACATATCCGCAGATATACTCCTTAACATCATCACAGCTCTTATAAAAAAGCGCCATACCCTTTTCCCCGTCCGCATATGCATAATCCGCAAAAGCCTCGCCGATAGCTTCGATATCCTTTTCGCTGAGAGTCGTTACCTTTACCATAATATCACTCCTGTTATGTGGTTGTCTAATGCTAACTGATATTGATTATAACATATAGGGAGGAAAATTGCAAGAAAAAACCGACTGAACCTGTAAAAAATTCAGTCGGTCATCTTTATATTATGTGTATTTCTCAGCTTCTGGGTCTTGCTCCTGGATTATTGCGTCCGCCGCCCTTGCCACGGAAATTGCCGCCTTTTCCACGGCTGTTTCCGCCCTTGCGGTAGCCGCCCTGACGGTGGGAGTGCCTGTCGTCCTCAAAACGCTCGGCTCTGCCCTCATAAGGCTTGACGGTTATTTTCTGACCGTTTATCTTGGTGCCTGCCATAGAATCAAGGATATGCTCCTTGTCGGCTTCGGGCACTTCTACGGTTGTGAAGCGGTCGTAAATGTCAATCTTGCCGAAGCTCTTTCCGGGCATTCCCGTTGCATCAACAAGTGCACCGAGAACGAAATTTGGAGCGAGACGGCTGGAGCGTCCTGCGGATATTTCAAGCTTGACGGTCTTTCCCTTGCCGCCCCTGCCCTTGGGAGCAGTGTCCCTGGGAGCGGAGAATGCGATGTCGGGGATATTCTTTATCTCGCCCGATGTTTTCATTCCGAGAAGTGCAGCGGCGATGTCCTCGGCGGACAGACCGTTTTCGTTCATAAGGCGCTCGACCTCGGAGCGGTACTTTTCGTACTTTCCGCTCTCGCAGTTTGAAACTATCTTCTCATTTATGCGCTGGGTCTTGCGCTTAACTATTTCGTCCCTTGTGGGGAGATCAGCTCTTGCAATATCGGTCTTGATGAACTTGGAGATGTCTCTTAGCTCATAGAATTGCTTTCTGCCGCTGATAATGGTGTATGCAGCACCGCTCTTGCCCGCTCTGCCCGTTCTGCCGATACGGTGAATGTAGTATTCGTTATCCTGAGGGAGGTCGTAGTTGAAAACAGCGTCAACATCGTCAACGTCAATGCCTCTTGCGGCAACGTCCGTAGCGATGAGCACGTTTATAGCTCCCGATTTAAAAGCATTCAGCACCTGAGTCCTGCTCTGCTGCTTCATATCGCCGTGCAGTCCCGAAGCCTTGAAGCCCTTGGAAACAAGCGCATCTGTAAGCTCGTCCACCATTTTCTTGGTGTTGCAGAAAACCATTGAAAGGCGTGGCTCATAAGCGATAAGGAGCATTCTCAGGGCATCGGTCTTTCTGCCCATAGGAACTTCAAAATATTTTTGCTCTATGCTGTCAACGGTGCGGGCCTTGCTCTCCACCTTTATGACTACAGGGTCGGTCTGATACTGCTTTGTTATAGCCATTATCGGAGGGGGCATAGTTGCGGAGAAAAGCACGGTCTGACGCTCTTCGGGAACATACTGGAGGATAGTTTCGATATCCTCACGGAAGCCCATATTGAGCATCTCGTCCGCTTCATCGAGGATAATAGTGCGGAGGTCGTCAAGGCGGAGAGTTTTTCTGCCGATGTGGTCCATAACACGTCCCGGAGTGCCCACAACGATGTTTGCGCCACGCTTTAATTCACCAATCTGTCTGTCCATAGCAGCGCCGCCGTAAACCGCACAGGGGCGCACCCAGGGCATATATGCGGAAAATTTTCTTATTTCGTCGCACGCCTGCATAGCAAGCTCACGGGTGGGGCAGAGCACAAGCACCTGCACGCCCTTGATGCTCTTGTCAATATTTGTGATAGCGGGAATGCCGAAAGCGGCAGTTTTGCCTGTTCCTGTGTTGGATTTGCCCACAAGGTCACGGCCCTCCAGCATAACGGGGATAGCCTTTGACTGAATTTCCGTAGCCTCAGTGAAGCCCATTTCCGTGACTGCACGGACAATCTCTTCGGGGAGATCAAGTTCTGTAAATAACATTAAGTTTTCCTTTCGTAATTCAAATGTATATATATTCTTCCGGATTAACTAAAATAATATTATAGCATACTTATTTATACGATGTCAACAAATTTTGAGGCGGCAAATTGTTAATTTAGTAAAAATATAGTCGGAATATTTTTGGACACAATCAAAATGCCTTTAATTGGGGACTAAAGGAACAAATGTAAACAAAATGTTAATTCAATTTTTTATACCTTGAAAACACTATATATTGTGGTATAATAAAAAGGTCGGCACTAAATCTTGCGGTTTGAAAGGATGATCGGTAAATGAACATTAACGTTACAGGCGGCGAGCTTTCCGAAAAAGAGCTTCAGGCATACATCAGACACGGTGAGGAAAATTATCCCGACAAGATAATTACAGGCATCGACATAGCTCTTGACGGCGATTTTGTTGACCTTAAATATTATTTTGAAAGTATCCCCTTTGACCGCATCAGGCGCATCACAGGCTATCTTGTGGGCACTCTTGACCGCTTCAATGACGCAAAGCGTGCAGAGGTAATGGACAGAGTAAAGCACGGCAGCTGCTGATTATAGTATCAAACGGGTCTGCACCTTATAAAGTGCAGGCTCTTTTTTATTGCCTCCTGTTAGCACTCTCTTTCGGTGACTGTTAGCACTCACATAACAAGACTGCTAATTTTCATCATTCTTTCACAATTCTGCTATTGTGTTATCATAATAGGGGGGTATTATAATACTCGTAAACGGGAGGTACCGAAGAGATGAAAAGGTACAGCAAACGCTTACAGATAAATTAAAAAAATTGAAGCGGTCCGCTCCAAAAAGCAGCCGCTCCTCAAAATATTGAAAGAAGGTAATTTTATGTACGGTTTAACTCCTTTTGAAAAAAGTTTTGGCCTCTTTGATCCCTTTGCAGAGCTTGACAGAGGATTCTTCAAGGACGGTCAGCGTGTAAACGCCTGCCGCACAGATATCCGAGAGGAAGACGACAAATACGTAATGGAGTCCGAGCTCCCCGGCTTCAACAAAGAGGATATCACAGTTGATATCTCGGGCACAAGCCTTACGCTCAAAGCCGAGCACTCCGAGAACAATGATGAGAAGGACAAGAACGGCAAGTATATCCGCCGTGAGCGTTCCTACGGCTCATATCAGAGGAGCTTCGACATCACGGGCATTGATGCAGACAACATTCACGCCGATTACAAGAACGGCATTCTTATAATGACACTCCCCAAAAAGAAGCCCGATGTTCCCGCATCACGCCGTCTGGAGATACAGTAATTCAGACTGATACTTCCATCAAGGCAGCTCCCAATGATACATATATGAAAGAGGGTAATTTTATGTACGGTTTAACTCCTTTTGAAAAGAATTTTGGTCTCTTTGATCCCTTTGCAGAGCTTGACAGAGGATTCTTCAAGGACGGTCAGCGTGTAAACGCCTGCCGCACAGATATCCGAGAGGAAGACGACAAATACGTAATGGAGTCCGAGCTCCCCGGCTTCAACAAAGAGGATATCACAGTTGATATCTCGGGCACAAGCCTTACGCTCAAAGCCGAGCACTCCGAGAACAATGATGAGAAGGACAAGAACGGCAAGTATATCCGCCGTGAGCGTTCCTACGGCTCATATCAGAGGAGCTTCGACATCACGGGCATTGATGCAGACAACATTCACGCCGATTACAAGAACGGCATTCTTATAATGACGCTTCCTAAAAAGAAGCCCGATGTTCCCGCATCAAGGAGACTTGAAATCCAGTGATGAAGCAGGGGGATTCTTTCCCCTGTTAGGTGAATAATATCGGAAAGACATTTCGGGTCGATCAGATCTATTCTGACCCGATTGACCCGAACGTCTTTCTGTTTACATATATAATATATTTTGCCGTTAAATGCCAATGAGAGTTGTGCATAATGATGAAAATACAGCGAATTACATAAAAACACTTGATTTTTTCAGTGGACGTGGTAAAATATATTTAGCACTCAGGAAATAGGAGTGCTAACACATAAGGCGTTTGACTGCTAATACATTTGGCAGCTATTTATAGGAAGGAGTTTTTAGTTATGAAAATCAAGCCACTTGCAGACAGAGTTGTTATTAAGATGACAGAGGCTGAGGAAACCACAAAGAGCGGTATCATTCTTACAGGCAATGCCAAGGAGAAGCCCCAGATCGCAGAGATCGTTGAGGTAGGCCCCGGCGGAATGGTTGACGGCAATGAAGTCAAGATGACTCTCAAGGTTGGTCAGAAGGTTCTCGCTTCCAAGTACGCTGGCACAGAAGTAAAGCTTGACGGTGTTGAGTACACGATTCTCCGTCAGTCCGACATTCTTGCAGTTGTTGAATAATCATACTCATCAAATTTAATTTCGGAGGTACATTATTATGGCTAAGGATATTATTTACGGCGAAGAAGCCCGCAAGTCTTTACAGGCAGGTATTGATAAGCTTGCCGATACAGTTAAGATAACTCTCGGCCCTAAGGGCAGAAACGTTGTTCTCGACAGAAAGTTCGGCGCACCCCTTATCACAAACGATGGCGTTACAATTGCCAAGGAAGTTGAGCTTGACAATGCATTCGAGAATATGGGCGCACAGCTCGTTAAGGAAGTTGCTACCAAGACCAACGATGCAGCAGGCGACGGTACAACCACCGCTACACTTCTTGCTCAGGCTCTTATCAGAGAGGGTATGAAGAACATTGCCGCAGGTGCAAATCCTATGGTAGTAAAGAAGGGTATGTCCAAGGCTGTTGATACAGCTGTTGAGGCTATCAAGGCAAACTCCAAGGAGATTGAAGGTTCTGCCGATATCGAGAGAGTTGCAACAGTTTCCTCCGCTGATGAAAAGGTTGGTAAGCTCATTGCCGAGGCTATGGAAAAGGTAACAGCCGATGGCGTTATCACAATTGAAGAGTCCAAGACCGCTGAGACATACTCCGAGGTCGTTGAGGGTATGCAGTTCGATAGAGGCTACATCACTCCTTATATGGTAACAGATACCGACAAGATGGAAGCAATTATCGACGACGCTTATCTTCTTATCACAGACAAGAAGATAGCTTCCATTCAGGAGATTCTTCCTCTCCTCGAGCAGATCGTACAGAGCGGCAAGAAGCTCGTTATCATCGCTGAGGACGTAGAGGGCGAGGCTCTCTCCACACTTATCGTAAATAAGCTCAGAGGCACATTTACCTGCGTTGCAGTAAAGGCTCCCGGCTTTGGCGACAGAAGAAAGGAAATGCTCCAGGATATCGCAATCCTCACAGGCGGTCAGGTAATTTCCGAGGAGATCGGTCTTGAGCTCAAGGATACTCAGGTAACACAGCTCGGCCGTGCTAAGCAGGTAAAGATCACCAAGGAAAACACCATCATCGTTGACGGTCAGGGCGACAAGTCCGAAATTAAGGACAGAATCAACCAGATCAAGGCTCAGATAGAGACCACAACTTCCGAGTTTGATAAGGAAAAGCTCCAGGAAAGACTTGCAAAGCTTTCCGGTGGAGTAGCAGTTATCAAGGTCGGCGCAGCTACCGAGGTTGAGATGAAGGAGAAGAAGCTCCGTATCGAGGACGCTCTTGCAGCTACCAAGGCAGCAGTTGAAGAGGGTATCGTAGCAGGCGGCGGAACAGCACTTATCAACGCTATGCCCGCAGTTACAAAGCTCACAGCATCTCTCCAGGGCGATGAAAAGACAGGCGCTCAGATAGTTCTCAAGGCACTTGAGGAACCCGTTCGTCAGATCGCAAAGAACGCAGGTCTTGAAGGCTCTGTAATCATCGACAAGATAATCCGCTCCAAAAAGGTAGGCTACGGCTTCGATGCTTACAACGAGACATATGTTGATATGATTCCCGCAGGTATCGTTGATCCTACCAAGGTAACACGTTCCGCACTCCAGAACGCAGCTTCCGTTGCAGCAATGGTTCTCACAACCGAGTCCCTCGTTGCAGATATCAAGGAAGAGACTCCCGCAGCTCCCGCAGGCGCAGGAATGGGCGGTATGTATTAATAGATGTAATAGATGCCGACTAAAGCAGATAAATAAAATTTTCGCCGTACAGGATTTCCTGTACGGCGATTTTTGTTGTTCAAAAATGAAAGGTATTATCAGAAATTTATAGGCAGATAAGCCGCCCCCACAGCCAAAAATACAGCAGGGAGCATATTTGCAACAGAAAGCTTTTTTCCCCACACAAGATTTATTCCTATGCAGAAGATGAGCACCGAGCCGATAAGGGACAAATATGTAACAGCCGTGTCTGTCATTACAGGCGCAACAAGCTTTGCAAGGAGCGTTATGCAGCCCTCAAAAACCACAACGGGTATTGCCGAAAATACCGCACCCTTTCCCATTGAAGACGTCATTACCGCAATGATGATAAAGTCAAGGACAGATTTGACCGCAAGGGTGGAATAATCCCCCAGCAGACCGTCCTGAATAGCTCCCACAATAGCCATAGCGCCGATGGACACGGTTAGGGAGGCGGTAACAAATGCATTTACAAAGCCGATATCGCCGCTGCTGCCCGTTTTTATTTTCAGCCATTCGCCGAACCGTTCAAAAGCCCGTTCAATTCCAATAAGTTCGCCGATTATCGTGCCAAGGGCAATGCACAGCACCACAAGCATTGATTTTCCGCTTGATATCACAGCTCCGTCAGTTTTCAGCATACCCTCCATTGTCCCTGCAATGCCTATGAAAAGTACGCTTATCCCGCAGGCCTTGTTCAGGGAATCCTGCTGCTCCGCTTTAAAAAATTTACCCGTAAAGTGCCCGATGAACCCGCCTGCGATTATGCTGACGCCGTTTATTATCGTTCCAAGTCCCACCATATCAAGCCTCTCCTACATAAAAATTCGTGGCGGTTGTATTTCAAACCGCCACGGGAAAAATCAAACTCTCTTTGTCGGTCGGGTAGCAGCCCTGACCTCCATAATTCCGTCCTCGCTGTAGAAGAAAACAGTTCTGCCGAAATTAAGCCCCGTTTCCTCGGCAATGATAGGGATATTGTAAGTGCCGAGGACTTTTTTCACCGCTTCAATGTTTCGTTCACCGATGTTGAAAACGGCTGAATTTGTGCTGAACATCTGCGCACCGCCTGCTATTTTTGCAGTAAGGCGATATTTTTTTGCTCCCATATCGCACATTTTCTGAATAAGCTCGGTAATGCCCGTGTCAGCATATCGTCTCATATTGTTGTCTGCGGCTGCCCCCGACTCCTTGCTCCACGGCAGCATTATGTGTGCAAGACCTGCTATCTTTGCCTCTGCGTCATAAAGGCAGATGCCGATGCAGGAGCCTAATGCATAAGTCGCCAGAACATCGGGACTTTTAACCACATTAAGATCTGCTATACCAATGTTAACCATTTTCCGTTACACTCCCCATATGTATTAGCCGCAATGCCGCCTGAGCCGTTAAACCTCTATTCCCAGTCTGGAGAACAATGTTTCGAGGGACGAAAGCTCGGGAACAAGTATCATATTGCTCTTGACTTCGCTGTTGTCGGAAGAGGAGCCGCCGAAAATGAAGCTGTCATCAATGAAAAGAACGCTGTTGCCTATCTGAGCAAATTCCACAGCGGGAACAGCGAGTATAGCCCCCGCCATATCAATGCTTATGGTGGGCACGGAGATGTCAATGGTCAGCCCGGTGAGAGATGATATAGCGTTGACATAGGAGCCTGCCAGAATGTTGCCTATCTCACGGATAAATGAGAGGTCCATTTCGTCAAGTTCGGTGAGGTCGTTTATCTCCTTGCCGAAAACTGCTTTGAGCATCGAGTTTGCAAAGCTCTTCTGGAGCACATAGAGCATCATTCCGTTGATGTCGCCCTTAAGTCCTACCAGCATTCCGAGGACCACGTTTTCGGGGCCGCCGAGGTATTCAACAGACTCGTTGAAATCAAGGAGCTTTACCGTGGGAACGGAAATATCAATGGTCTGACTGAGCATCTGGGAAAGAGAGCTTGCAGCGTTTCCCTGACCGATGTTTCCGATCTCTCTCAAAACGTCGAAATGCATAGCGTTGAGCTGGTCCATATTTTTGAGTGACATAGTATCATAGCCTTTCTGTAGGAGAAGAAATTAACCTCTGAGGTTGTTAACAAGATTGTTCAGCTCATCGTGGAGCTTTACCATATTTACATTGAGCTGAAAGGCTCTCTGATATTCGATTACCTTGGTCATCTCGGTGGCAACATTAGTGCCCGAGGCTTCCATATAGCCCTGCTTTATCTTTATGGTGTCATCGGCAATGGCATCGCCGCTTGAACCTGTGTTTATGAAATAGTTGTCGCCGAACTGGTCGAGACCGTAGGGATTTTCAAAGCGGTATGTGCCTATCTGAGGGATAAGGGCAGTGTAATCTATCTGCTCGTCCTCGGTAAATGGCACGGTTATGCGGTTTCCCTCGCCGTCAAGAACGAAACTGCCCTTGCTGTCGCAGAGCTGCCATGTTCCGTTTCCGTCAATGTCGGTGATGTAGAAAGCACCGTCCTTGGTGTATGCAGTGTTGCCCGAGGGGGTCTCAACAGCGAAAAAGCCCTCGTCAAGAGCGGCAAAGTCAAGGTCACGCTCGGTGTGGCGGAGAGTTGACTGCTCAAACATAAGGTCGGTCTTGTCGACTTTAACGCCGTGACCCGTCTGCACTTCCTCGATATTGTTGTTGCGTTTGGTGTAAACAAGGTCGGCAAAGGATGGACGGGAGGCCTTGAAGCCGTATGTATTCACGTTTGCAAGGTTGTTGCCCGTGATGTCCATACCCATCTGATTGCTGATAACGCCTGTGGTGGCGGTGAAAAATCCTATCCTGCCCATTTATCTATCATTCCTTTCAGAAAAGGCGTCATATTTTCATAAGATTGTTGACGGCAATCTGATTTACGGAGTTGATAATCTGGAGCGCCTGAGAATTTGCCCTGAAAAGGGAGTTTGCGTCCATAGCCTTAGCCATTTCCGCAGCAATATTCACATTTGAGCGCTCATACCAGCCCTGCCTTATGCGGTAGACCATACCGTTGGGGATATTTCCCCACTGAGCATTGTCATATGTGCGGATAAGGTTGGTGTCCACCTTTTCCACGTCCGCATCATCGGGGATATACGTAAGGGCAAGCCGGATATTTCTGCCGTCATCGACTTCGATAAGTCCGTCCTCTCTCACGGTAAAATCCGCAGTGCCAAGCTGAATGGGGTCGCCGTTGTCATCAATGACCCTGCCCGCAGAGCCGAGAGAAAGATATCCCTCATTGTCAATATTGAACTGACCGTTTCGTGTCAGGAGCACCTCGCCCGTGTCACGGCGCTGAATGTTGAAGTAAACAGAGCCCATAACAGCCATATCAAGGCGGGAATCGGTCTGCTCAAAGGTTCCCGAGGTAAGATCGGTCTTTGTTTCCTCAAGAGTTCTGTAGCGGATAGTGCCGGTATCGCTCCGTCTGCCGTTTGCAAGCAATAACAGATTATCGTGAAATGTTGTGGGGATAGCCGCATCAGACTTGTATCCCGCAGTATTCGTGTTTGAAAGATTATTGGTGATAACGTTAAGTATCCTCTCTTCGTTCAGGATACCGTTGACCGAGGTGTAATATCCTCTGAGCATAGCATTTACCGCCTTTCATCGTAAAGTCAGTCCAGCATATATTCCGAAATGCTTTCCCTCAGCTTGTCCACAGCCTTGGTGTGTATCTGGCATACCCTTGACTCGGATAAGCCCATTACCTTTGCAATTTCGGAGTATTTCAGCTTTTCGTAATAGTAAAGTGTGATGACAGTCCGTTCCTTGTCCTTGAGACCGTCAATGGCAGCCGCAAGCCTACTCCGCCTTTCCGAGAGCATAAGCCCTGCTTCCGCCGAGCTGTTTGCATTTTCATCAGCCATATCAAAGCCATCAAAAAGCAGCTCTTCAAAGGAAAGGGTGTTTGCCGCCGACGACCGTGACAGGAGACTGTCCAGCTTGTCGGGGGAAATATTAAGCCTTGCGGAAATTTCCTCCCGTGACGGCTCTCTGTCAAGCTCCGTGTACAAAGCGGAATATGCGCTGTCATAATCACGGATAAACTTGCGGACACCTCTCGGGACCGTGTCCTGCCTGCGGATATAATCGATTATCGCCCCACGCACCTTTATGGAAGCATAGGTGTCGAACTTAACGTTTTTTGATGGGTCAAAGCTGTCAACAGCGTTCATCAGAGCGAGAACAGCTTCGTTTGAGATGTCGTCGTCATCAGCATACCGCCTGTACATATTTCTCGTGGAAAGCACGGCGTATCGCACGATATGCATACTGCGCATAACTATCTCATTTCGCAGGGACTTGTCGGGTGTCCGTCTGTATCTGTCGAAGAGCTCGGACATATCCGTGCTTACCTGCGCTGTATTTTCAGCATACACATCAGCCACCGCCTTTCGTTCAATGGGCTTGTCCCGTCATTCAGCGCAGTTATATGCTGATATTTCCCACAGCCTGGATCTGAACGGTGTTGTCTATCTCATTGAAAGAGAGCACCGTCACATTGGGGATAAACTGATCCACAAGCTTCTTGAAGTAGATGCGGACAATGGGAGATGTGAGAACGATAGGGGAGGGAACGACCTCCTTTATCTTCTCTATCTGAGCGTTGAGGGAAGCGATAAGAGCCTGAATTGACTGAGGGTCAAGGGCAAGATATGAGCCTTGCTCGGATTTTTTCACGGAGGAAACGATCTTATTTTCCGTCTCAGTGTCAAGGGTAATGACTCTTATCTGACCGCCGTCGGAGAAACGTCTTGTAATGGTTCGTTTCAGCGCCTGACGGACATATTCGTTTGTAATGTCAAGGTCTTTCATATTGTGCTGGTTGTCCGCAAGAGTTTCGAGAATGGTCTGAAGGTCTCTTATAGGCACATTTTCCTTAAGGAGCATACAAAGCTCCTTCTGAAGATATGCCACGGGCACAACGCTTGGAACGATATCCTCCACCACCGAAGGATTTGTCTCCTTAAGCTTTTCCAGCATCGTCTTGACGTCCTGACGGCTGAGAAGCTCGTAGGCGTGGTTTTTGATGACCTCGGAAAGGTGGGTTATCATAACAGATGTGGGGTCGATAAGGGTGTATCCCGCAATTTCGGCACGGAGCTTGTTTTCCTCGCTTATCCACTTTGCGGGGATATTAAAGGCAGGCTCAATGGTGTCGATGCCGTCCACCTCACGGGTAACGTTTCCGCTGTCCAAAGCAAGATAATGGTCCATAAGTATCTCGCCCTCGGCAACAGTCTCGCCCTTTATCTTGATAACGTACTGATTGGGATTTATGTGCTGATTGTCACGCATACGGATAGATGGGAAGACCATACCCATATCAATGGCAAACTGCTTTCTGAAAATGACCACACGCTCTATGAACGTTCCGCCTGCGGATTCGTCCGCCAGCGGTATCAGCGAGTAGCCGAATTCCATTTCGATAGGCTCAACGTTAAGGAGCTTGTAAACATTGTCGATATCCTTGTAATATTCCATTTCGGAAATAGCGTCCTGATTTTCCGCCATTTCCTTTGCACCCTGCTCCTCAGCAGCCTGCTCCTCAGTTTTCATTGAGCGTGAAAGTCCCACGCCGAGAGCTATGAGAGCGCCGCCCAGCACGAAAAGGGTGAGGGTGGGGAAGCCGGGGATAAAGCCCATTACGAACATCACTATGCCTGCGATAAGAGGCACTCTGGGCTGTGATGTGAACTGACCGATAACGTCGCTGTTGAGGGATTCCTCGGAAGCGGCACGGGTAACTATCATACCCATTGATATAGATATGAGGAGGGAGGGAATCTGAGAGCAGAGGCCGTCTCCCACGGTTGCGATAGAGTAGGTGGAGAGGACTGTTGCAAAGTCCATACCGCCGAAAACAAGACCCATTATAGCGCCGCCAAGGAGGTTAACTATAGCGGCAACAATGGAGAATGTGGCGTCTCCCTTTACAAACTTGGCAGCACCGTCCATAGCGCCGAAGAAATCGGATTCTCTCTGCACCTTGTCACGGCGTATCTTAGCCTGCTTGTCGTCAATGATGCCCTGATTGAGGTCGGCGTCAATAGCCATCTGCTTACCGGGCATAGCGTCCAGAGTAAAGCGGGCAGTAACCTCCGCAACTCGCTCTGCGCCCTTGGTGATTACCACCATCTGCACAACGGTTATGAGTATGAACACGATAAATCCGACCACAGCATTTCCGCCCATTACGAATGTGCCGAACGCCTTGACGATCTCGCCCGCATAGCCCTGATTCATAAGAATGGAACGGGTTGAGGAGATGTTAAGACCCAGTCTGAAAACCGTTGTTATGAGTAGCAGTGACGGGAATATGGAGAACTCAAGTGATTCCTTTATGTACATCGTCGTAAGGAGAATGTACACCGACAGGGCAATGTTTACCGCAAAAAGCAGGTCAAGAAGCCATGTGGGAAGAGGGATTACAATGAGAAATACAGCGAGAATGACAAATACCGTAACGATATTTTTGCCAATGACTTTTTTTAAAAAATCCACTATGGTATTGCCGCCCTCCTTGTATTGCGTCAGTAATTAAACGGCGCAGATGATTTGTTTTCGGGTAAAATTCCTTTCGGAACAGGTTTCTTTTTAAGGTTGTAAACGAACCAGAGCACATCTGCGGCAGCCTGATAAAACTCCGCAGGAATTTCTCTGTCGATGTCTACCTTTTCGTAGATACCCCTTGCAAGAGGTACGTTTTCCACAGTAGGGACATCGTTTTCCGCCGCTATATCCGCAATTCTCAGTGCCGCAAGGTCTTTTCCCTTTGCAGTCACCACAGGAGCGGAATTCTTTTCGGGGTCATATTTGAGTGCCACAGCAAAATGTGTAGGGTTACGGATAACCACGTCCGCCTCGGGTACAGCCTGCATCATACGCTGATTAGCCATCTGCTGCTGTATCGCACGGCGCTTTCCCTTTATCTTGGGGTCTCCCTCCATCTGCTTGAACTCGTCCTTGACCTCCTGCTTGGTCATTTTCAGGTCATTTTCATAGGAGTAGCGCTGGAACATAAAATCCACAGCCGCCACCGCCACAAAGACCATACCAAGTGTCATAACTATGGAGAAAATAGTCTGAGCGATGTAAACAACGCCGCTTATGGGCTCCATATCCATAAGCCTTACCATTTCGGGCAGTCTGTCCTTTATTTCGCCGTAGACCACAACGATAAGGAGTATCATTTTCAGAAGAGACTTTGCAAGCTCGAAAAGTCCTTTCAGAGAGAACATTTTTTTGATGCCGTTTATGGGATTTAGCTTGCTCAGCTTGAATTTCAGGTTTTCAAAGGAAATGAGGAATTTCGTCTGAATGCCCGTTGAAGCTATCGCCACAATGAACGATGCCGCCAGCAGAGCACCCGTCGTTACGAAGAATACAACCGCAAAATCAATGGCAAGACCTCTTGCAAAGCTTTCCCTGCCGATGTATTCCATATCGCCGATACCCTCGCCCGCCATTGAGAAATACTTTTTCATAAAGTCTCCCAAACGGGTGAAAATGGTGGGGGCGGTTATCCTCAGTACGAAAAAGGAAAGAAACAGTGAGCACACCACGGCAACGTCCTGACTTTTCAGGACCTGACCCTTTTTTCGGGCATCACGCCGCTTTTTGTCGGTGGCTTCTTCGGTTTTCTCCTCGCCGTTTTCGTTTTCCGCCATTTGACCACCAGCCTTTGCAAAACGGAATTATGTGAATATAAGGGGAAGTATCTCTCTGCAGGTACCCAGCATCTTGTCGGTGTAATCCGCAATGAACTCGCCCATAGGTGAGGTTATGGCGAAAAGCACCACAAATCCCACGATAACTTTAAGCTGGATATTCACCACGATTATCTGTACCTGGGGAACGGTTTTCATCAGAATGCCCATACAGAATTCCACGATAAGCTCGGCGGCTATCACGGGCATTGCAAGCTGCATCATCAGCACGAGTATCTGTGAAAACATCGTCACGATAGTCCAGCCGAGGTCGGGATTTAAATGCCCGCCTCCGAGAGGTATCACCTCAAAGGACTCCACAAAAATGCGTATCAGCGTAAGATGAGCGTTTGAAGCGAAGAAGTACAGATACATAAAGAAGCCTGCGAATGATCCGTACATCGACATCTGTATATGGGTCGAGGGGTCAAAGACCTTCGCCATACCGAGACCCGCCTGAGCGTCCATAATGTCGCCCGCAAGGTATATCATATAAACGAACATATCGCATATGAACCCGAGAACGATGCCTATGAACAGCTCTGTCACAAAGCTCAGAGCATATTGCCCCACCGTATCACCCGCATCAAACTCCATCGGAGGGAGCGCAAGAGCCACGATGTATGCGATAAGCAGGGACAGCCCGACTCTCACCCTTGCGGGGATATTGCTTCTCGAAAGAATGGGGTTAAAGGAAAAAATGCCCAGTATTCTTGCGAATACCATAATTTTTATATCAAGATCAGACAGGAGCAGCTCCCAGAAATCCATAACAAAACCAGCTTTCTTGGAGTGTCACCGTCAGCCCGACACGGTCTGCGTGCTGATGTTTCCTATCATATCGAAGATCTCGGTAACAAAAGTGTCCGTGCTTGCGATGTAGAACGAAGCAAGGAGCACCAGCAGAAGTGCTATGACCACAAGCTTCGGAACAAAGCTCAGGGTCTGCTCGTGAACCTGCGTTGCCGCCTGGATAATGGCGATAACAAGTCCCACCAGCATACTTATGATGAGAAGGGGACCTGCCAGCTTGAAAACAAGTATCATAGCGTCCTTAAAGATCTGAATAACAGCGTCCTCAGTCACCTTGCAGCTCCACTTCCTTTCATAAAAGTCGGTTTACATATTAAAGCCCGAAACCAGTGAACCTGCCAGCAATTGCCAGCCGTCCACAAGCACGAACATAAGGATCTTAAATGGCATAGCCACCGTTGACGGCGGCATCATCATCATACCGAGGGACATAAGCACCGACGAGACCACCATATCTATTACCAGAAACGGAATAAAGAGCAGGAAGCCTATCTGGAAGCCTATTTTTATCTCACTCAGAATAAATGCGGGAGCCACAAGCTTAAAGGGTATAGCCTCGATGAAGCTTTCATCGTCTGCGGCAGGGTATTCCTCACCCGAAAGCTCGATAAAAAACGACATCGTGTCGTTTGACGTGTTTTTGAGCATCCACTTTTTGAGAGGTACGGAAGCCTGCTGAATCGCCTCGATAGAGGTGTACTCGCCGTTTTTGTAGGGCACATAAGCGACCTCGTTCATCTCGTCAAGAACGGGTGACATTATAAACAGAGTAAGAAACAGCGCAAGACCTATCATTACCTGATTGGGAGGAGTCGTCTGGATTCCCATAGCATTTCTCAGCAGCGAAAACGAAATGATAATGCGGGTAAAACAGGTGAGCATTATCAGTATGGACGGTGCAAGAGAAATAACAGTCAGAAGAATGATAAGGTCAAGAGTGTTGGAATTATTGTTAAGGTCCAGCATATCGAGAATACTGTCTGTATTCCCGTCATCGTGTGTTACAGGCTCGTTGTATGGGAGCGTTGTCTCCGCCTCGGTCACGGACTGAGCAGGGATAGTGGTCTGAGCGGTCTCAGGAACAGTGGTGGTCACATTTGAAAGCTCGGTCTCCATAGGCGTTGTGATCGTCGTCACCGAGGTAACGACACCGCTTTCCTCCGAGGGGGAATTTACTGCATATGTGACCGCACCCGCCGTGCCCCACATAAGCAGAGCTGCGCAGATACCGCCTGCCGCTGCGGCTTTCAGCTTTTTCGGGAAAGAGCCGCATATTTTATTTTCCGCAATGCGGTTATTATTCATAAATGCATCTGCCTTTCACGAATCGCTGCCGTCATCATCGCCCTTTTTAGGTGTGATGAACTCTTTGCCCAGCTTTGAAGCGTTGTATTTGAGACATTCCGAAAAGGATTTGCCCGCCATACCGTTTCCGTCGGAGGGAGGAGTCTCGATAAGCGCCATATCTTCCTCGGACAGCTCGCAAATAAGGTTTATGCCGCCCTGAGAAACGCCGATGAGCAGGTTCTTTTTCCCTGCTCTTACAGCAATGATGGACTTGTCCTGACCGACCCCGACGCTGGAGGATATTTTTATGCCCTTGCGGCTGTTTCCGCCTGTAATGCGGGTGTTGAGCCATTTCATAAGATACAGCACACCCAGCATTATTGCGACCACCGCAATAAGAGCAAGAACAACCGATAAAAGCTCAGTCATTATTTATCAGCCGATGATCTTCTGAACGGTTGCAAGAATTCTGTCGGGCTTGAAGGGCTTTACAATGAAGTCCAGAGCGCCGAGCTTGATAGCCTCAACGACCATAGATTCCTGACCCATAGCGGAGCACATAACGACCTTTGCTGCGGGGTCAGCAGCCTTGATGTCTCTGAGAGCCTCAATGCCTGTCTTGTTGGGCATTGTGATATCCATAATAACAAGGTCAGGCTTTTCAGCGGCGTATGTATTGCATGCGATCTCGCCGTCAGCAGCCTCGATGATATTGGTATAGCCGTTTTTGGTGAGAGTGTCCTTGATCATCATACGCATAAAAGCAGCATCATCTACCAGCATTATCTTCTTGTCCATTGTAAATTACTCCTTACCTAAATTATCTAAAAATTTTGATTTGATGATCTCTGTTATACGAACAGCGAAGTTATCGTCAATTACCACAACATCGCCCTTTGCAATGAGGTGACCGTTAACGATTATATCCACAGGTGAACCTGCCTGACGTTCAAGCTCGATGATAGTTCCCTGAGTGAAATCGAGAATTTCCTTCACCTTTTTGCGTGTGGAGCCAAGCTCAACGGTAACGTCAAGGGGAACGCCCATAAGCAGCTTAAGGTTATCGTTCTGATCGGCGTTGAGGTCCTTGTTGGTGTAGTCCTCAAAGCTCTGGAGCTGAACTGCCTGAACGTTCACAGCACTGCCCTTCTGAACAGGCTGCATCGGGGGATAGCCGTAAGGCATACCGTAATATCCGCCGTAAGGCATAGCCCCGGGCTGCATATTCATCTGAGGCATACCTGCTTGCTGGGATACACCTGCCTGATTGGATATATTAGGCTGCGCCATATTTTGCTGGGGCATACCGTTCATCTGAGGAGGAACGCCCTGCATATTCTGTGACTGCTGATTGTAAGCTGTCTGAGCAGTCTGCTGAGGAGCAGGCTGGGGAACAGGCTGAGGTGTGGGCTGAGATGTCTGAGCGTTAACGCCGTTTAAGAGCGCATTTATCTCGTCCTGAGAAAGAGTTCCACCCTGAGGAGCTGTCTGCTGAGCGGGCTGAGGTGCAGGCTGAGCAGGTTCTTCGGCAGTGCCGCTGCTTCCTGCGCCGCTGAGCAGCGCCTGTATTTCGTCCTGACTGAGATTTGAGGAAGGCTCTTCTTCCTCTTTCTTTTCTTCAGTTCCGCCGCCTGAGTAAGCAGCGATCATCTTCTGAGCCATTTCCTTTGCAAGCTCGATGGTCATAACGGAGATAAATTCTGAGTTGATAACATTGTCGATAGTAAGCTTGAACCTTACCACACACACATTATCCTCGGGAGGAATGCCATAGGGGTTTACTCCCGTGCTTTCCTTGCTCACCTCCGCCTGCGGGGTGGAGATGTCGATAGGTGTGCTGATAAGTTCGGACAGAGCAGTTGCGGAAGCGCCCATCATCTGGTTCATAACTTCGCACACTGCGGATATGTTCATCTCGTCAAACTCAAAATCATCAGTGACTTCAAGGGGGAGACCCATCAGCTGATCGAGGATAAGCTGAACATCGTCCTGCTTGAGAACGAGAACATTCTCGCCGCTTACACCCTGAATATACTTGATCTTGACGTGAATGGAAGGCTCCAGCTCGGGATAGATCAGATCCTTAGCCTTTTCAATCGTCACCGTGGGGGTGGTTATCCAGACTTTGGCACTGAGCATATTGGAAACGGCGGTAGCAGCAGAGCCCATAGTTATGTTCATTATTTCGCCTATGGCATCTTTTTCCGCCTCTCCGAAGCCGTCAATAATAACGTTTTCGTCGCTCATTGTTCTACCTCAATTCTTTGTATATATTATCAATTTTAACAGCTTTTTTGTTGCCGACGATACCCAGCTTTCCGTCATACCAGACATTGCCGCCGATCTTCAGCTCAACATTTTTGGTAATTGGAACGTTCAGCGGAATGATATCGTCCACCTGAAGCGTAAGGATATCATAAAGGTCCACCTGAGTGTCACAGAGAACGGCTCTGACGTCAATATCGGAATCCTTAAGGGCGCTCATGATATTGCGCCGTCTTTCCTGATCCTTTTTGGGGTCCTGACGCTGTGTAGGACGTGCCCATCTGTCGCCGAACTTGTTCATAATCGACTCAAGGTTCATAGCGGGGATACAGAAAGACATAATGTTCTTGACGTCTTTTATCTCTATTTCAAGGGAAACGAGGATAATTACCTCGTCCGGTCCGATAGACTGCATAACACGGGAATTTGTCTCGATCGCCGTCATAACGGGGTCCATATCTATGTACTGAGACCAGGCACCCTTTAAGGACTGCGCCATTTTTTCCATAATGCCTTCCATAAGGGTTATCTCTATCTCGGTGAAGTCACGGTTTACCTCGGTGTATGTTCCGAGGCCGCCCATAAGCCTGTCGATAATGGTAAAGGTGATGGGGTTCGATATCTGCATGATGCAGTTTGTCTCCATAACGTCCTCATCGTGAACGCCGAGGTTCACAAGAGACATCATAACATAATCGGGAAGAGCATTGTTGAACTCGTAATACCGCTGTTCCTCGATCTGCATTACCTCCACCTTGCAGTAAAGTCTCATAAGACCTGTCAGGTAGGAGGAAAGAACACGGGAGTAGTTCTCGAAAATACTGTCTATGACCTTAAGCTGCTCTTTGGTGAATTTCTTTGGCGTTTTAAAGTCATAATTCTTTATTTTTTTCTTTTCAGCACCCTGTTCCTCAATCTCTTCAAAAGCCTTGGAGCCTTGGGTGTTAAAGCTGTTCAGCAGCTCGTCTATCTGTTTCTGAGACAGAACGTCAGCCAATATTTTCACCTTCATTCATAGGGGTATCGCCTGTATTTTGGGGTCATTCTCCGCTGTCCGCAGCAGTGACCTCGGGGGGATTGTTTTTCATTTCATTGAGACGGTCATTTTTGGAAGAATAGTTGCCGCCGTTCTGAACGGGGGCGGAAGATGTGACCGCAGCAGTTTCCTCGACAGTGTCATTCTTTGTGTTGCCGTCAGCATCGGAATAATCCACAAAGCTCTTGCCGAATTCAAGCTCGATAAGCTCCTGCATGACCTGAGGGTCGGTCATATCGATATCGTTTCTGATAAAGACTATCTCAACACGTCTGTTCTGACGCTTGCCCTCTTCCGTGTCATTGTCGCTTACGGGGTGATATTTGCCGTAGCCCGCAGCGGAGAACTTGTCAGGCTCGCAGCAGTCAAGGCTCAGCATATAGTTGATGACCGAGCTTGCACGTCCCGAGGAAAGCTCCCATTCGTTAGCCGATGAGCTTGTGCTCTGAGCGGTGTGACCGTTTACCTTAATGGCAAAAACGTGCTTGTCAACGGCTCTGATGCCGTCGCAGATTATTTCAAGGATATATTTTCCCTCGTCAAGGAGCTCGTAGGAGTCACCTGCGAAGAAAACATTATCTCTGAATTTCATATAAACGCCTGTGTCCGCCATTTCAACGGATACCTGGTCCTGAAGTCCCGCACTTTCAACGGCTTCGTTCAGATACATATAAAATTCATCAAAATCGATCTCGTTGGAATTTTGTTCCTGATCCTCATTTACATAAATGGCTGAGGGGTCGTTTTCGGTGTTTGGCTCCTTGTCCACAACAACGTTGATTATCTCGCCCTTGCCTGCGGAAAACGCCTGAGCGATATACTGCCATTTAGACTCGTCCATAGAGGACATTGAATAAAGCAGCACGAAGAAGCAAAGCAGCAGCGTAACCAGGTCACCATAGGTGTCCATCCAGCTGTCTCTTATACACATCTGACGCTGCCGACGATATGCAGTGTGTAG
>CAMBJF010000002.1 GCA_945867875.1 uncultured Ruminococcus sp.
TTTTAAAGCGGTTGAGCAATCTCAAAATCTTTTCTTAACAAACCAACTTTTATTTAAAATAATCCAATAAAACGATTAAATTTTACCAAAAAAGTATCTGTTCATAAAAAATTTGCATTTGCTGATTATTGCACGGAAAATGTGTTGTTAGAATGCACAAAGGCAATGTAAGAAATAAGTGAGAATTGTAAAACTTTTACAAGACCCCTTGTAATCTGATGCACAATCTGTTAAAATATTAGTTAAGATAAGCAGAGGTATCTGCACAAGCGGATCCGGGCTGCTTTTAACAAAGTCTGAAAGGTGGATATAAATTAAATATGAGCGAAAATAAAAACAAATCCTCTATCGGAGATTATGATTTTCCTCTCTTTGTTTTCCACGAGGGCAGCAACTGCGAGGCTTTCAACTTCTTCGGTGCTCACAAGGGCGTTAAGGACGGCAGGGAGGGCGTTTACTTCCGTGTATGGGCACCCAATGCAAAGTCCGTTTCCCTTGTCGGCGACTTCAACGAATGGGACAGACGGAAAAATCCTATGTACCGTCTTGATGACCCCACTGTATGGGAAATTTTCGTTGAGGGCGTGGAGCAGTATTTTACCTACAAATACAGCGTCGAGACCTCTCATATGAGCATTGTTGACAAGGCTGACCCATATGGAACGCATATGGAACTCCGACCCAGCACCGCTTCAAAATATTTCGATATCGACGGCTATGAGTGGCACGATAAAAAGTGGTACGATCATAAGAAAAAGACCAATGTTTACAAGAGCCCTATGAACATCTATGAGGCTCACTTGGGTTCCTGGAAGCAGTATAAGGACGGCTCTCCCTTTGATTATGTGAAATTCGCCCACGAAATGTCCGATTATTTAAAGGATATGGGCTACACACATCTGGAGCTTATGCCCCTTGCGGAATATCCCTTTGACGGCTCCTGGGGCTATCAGGTAATCGGATATTACGCTCCCACATCACGCTACGGAACTCCTGAGCAGTTTATGCAGATGATAGATATTTTCCATCAGAACGGCATAGGAGTTATCCTGGACTGGGTGCCCGCACATTTCCCCAAGGACAGCGCAGGTCTGTTTGAATTTGACGGCGACTGCTGCTATGAATACAGCGATCCTCTCAAAAAAGAGCACGCTGCATGGGGTACGAGAGTTTTCGACTACGGCAAGGGCGAGGTAAGGAGCTTCCTTATTTCAAACGCAATTTACTGGATAGAAAAGTTCCACGTTGACGGACTGAGAGTCGATGCAGTGGCTTCAATGCTGTATCTTGACTATGACAGACGTGAGTGGAGACCCAACAAGAACGGCGGTCACGAAAACCTTGAGGCTATTGAGTTTTTGCAGAAGCTGAATACAACAGTATTCTCCAGAAACCCCGATGTACTGATGATCGCCGAGGAGTCTACTGCATGGCCTATGGTCACAAAGCCTGCGGATATCGGCGGTCTGGGATTCAACTTCAAGTGGAATATGGGCTGGATGAACGACACCCTTTCCTATATGCGCACCGACCCCATTTACAGAGCGGGAGACCACGGCAAGCTCACCTTCTCCTTCTTCTATGCATTCAGCGAGAATTTCGTGCTCCCTATCTCCCACGATGAGGTGGTCCACGGAAAGGCTTCTCTTTTCAACAAGATGAGCAGCGGCACTATGGAGGGCAAATTTGCAAGCCAGAGAGCCTTTGCGGCATATATGATAGCTCACCCCGGAAAGAAGCTCAACTTTATGGGCAATGACTTCTCCCAGGTCATCGAGTGGAACTACGAAAAGGAGCTTGACTGGATGCTGCTGGGCTTCGAGAGCCACCGCAAGATGAATGATTTCTACAGAGACCTGAATCATCTCTACAAAGAGCTTCCCGCTTTCTGGCACGATGATGATTCATGGGACGGCTTCAAGTGGATATGTGCCGATGACTACACTCAGAGCGTCATTTCGTTCAGACGTATCGACAACTCCAATCCCGAAAAGCCTGAGGAAATTATCGTTGTCTGCAACTTCGTTCCCGTTCAGAGAAATGACTACAAAATAGGCGTTCCCTATGAGGGCACCTACGAGCAGATATTCTCCACCGACGACATCAAGTACGGCGGCAGCGGCGAGGTGGACAACGGCAAGATAAAGGCAAAGGAATATTCAATGCACGGCTGCGATTATTCCATCAGCCTTACTATCCCCGGACTTTCCGCAATGTTCTTCCGTCACGTTACTCCCAAGACCCGCCGCAAAAAGGCAGGGGACAAGATAGACGTTACGGGTACAGCTTCCGTTAAGGAAACTTCTTCTTCCAAGGAAGAAACAACTAACGAAGCTCCCAAGAAGTCATCAAAGGCTGCAAAGGCAGAGAAAACGGTCAAGACCGAGAAAACTGCTGCAAAGAAGCCCGCAGAAGTAAAGGCAGCAGATGCTAAAACATCTGAGACCAAAGCATCTGCAAATGAAAATGAAAAACCGTCGGCAGAGGCTGCTCCCAAGAAACGGGGACGCAAGCCAAAGACCGATAAATCGGCGGAATAAGCCGCATAAAACCGAAAGGAAGGATTTTAAAGATGTACACTAAAAAAGAATGCGTCGCAATGCTTTTGGCAGGCGGACAGGGCAGCCGTTTGTATGCCCTCACTCAGGATATGGCAAAGCCTGCCGTTCCATACGGAGGAAAGTACAGGATCATTGACTTCCCTCTTTCCAACTGCGTAAACTCAGGTATCGACACCGTTGGTGTTCTTACTCAGTATCAGCCTCTGGTGCTCAATGACTACATCGGAAACGGTCAGCCTTGGGACCTTGACAAGCAGTACGGCGGCGCTCACTGCCTGCCTCCTTATCAGACAGCTCTCGGCGCTGAGTGGTATAAGGGCACTGCGAACGCTATCTATCAGAACATCGCTTTTGTTGACCGATACAATCCCGATTATGTTGTAGTTCTCTCAGGCGACCACATCTACAAGATGGATTACAACGTAATGCTCAGCTACCACAAGGAGAAGAACGCTGCGGCTACTATCGCCGTTCTTGATGTTCCTATGGAGGAGGCTTCCCGTTTCGGAATTATGATAACCGATGACGACGGAAACATCGTTGACTTCGAGGAAAAGCCTAAGAATCCCCGTTCCACACTTGCTTCAATGGGTATTTATATCTTCACCTGGAGCAAGCTCAGACAGTACCTTATCGACAACGAGAACAACCCCGATGAGGACAAGGATTTCGGTAAGGCTATCATACCCAATATGATGAACGCAGGCGAGAAGCTTGTTGCTTGGACATTTGACGGCTACTGGAAGGACGTTGGAACTCTGGACTCCCTCTGGGAAGCAAATATGGACCTTCTTAATCCCAATATCCCCATTGACCTTTACGACCCCGACTGGAAGATGTATTCCAGAAACCCCGTTCTCCCTCCTCAGTACATAGGCGACAATGCAAATGTTGAAAACTCTATGATCGCAGAGGGCTGCAACATTGACGGAAACATCGACTTCTCCGTTATTTACGAGGGCGTTACCATCGAAAAGGGCGCTACTGTCACCGACTCCATTATTATGCCCGGTACTGTCATCAAGGAGGGCGCTACAGTTGAGTACGCTATCGTTGGTGAGAACAGCGTCATCGAAAAGGGCGCACACGTTGGTGCACGTCCCGAAACTGTTGAGAACAGAGATGACTGGGGCATCGCAGTTATCGGAAACAAGATAACCATTGCCGAGGGTCAGGTAGTAGGACCCAAGCAGATGGTCCCCGATATCAAGAAGAAGTAAGAGCTTCACGGAAGGAAGGTTAATATAAAATGAGCTTAAATAAGAAAATCCTTGGCGTAATTTTCGCCAATATGCACGAGGACGTTGTTCCCGAGCTTACCCGTCAGAGAACAATGGGCTCGGTTATGTTCGGCGGCAGATACAGACTTATCGACTTCACACTTTCCAATATGGCAAACTCCGGCATTGACGAGGTGGGCGTTGTTACAAAGTCCAACTACCAGTCCCTCCTTGACCACTTAGGTTCAGGCAGAGAGTGGGATATGGCAAGAAAGAACGGCGGACTTCACCTCCTCCCTCCTTTCTCCAATATGACAAGCGGTATGTACAGAGGCCGTCTTGAGGCCCTTTACGGAATCACCGATTTTATCCGTCATTCCGACGCTGATTATGTTATCATGTCCGACTGCGATGTTGTAACAAGCCTTGACTACAACAAGCTTTATGACGCCCACATCAAGAGCGGCGCTGACATCACAGCGGTGTATGCAAAGTCCAACCTTGACCTTGACGCTGCGGCTCACACCAATGTTTTCGGGATCAACAACGAGGGACGCATAAACAACGTTCTCATCAATCCCGAGATAAGCGGTGAGTGCAACATCTCCCTCAATACATACATCATCTCCAAGCCCCTGCTTATGAGTATGATAACCGATGCTGCCGCAAAGGGCATCTACAGCTTTGCAAAGAGCATTCTTCAGGCTCAGTGCGGAAGATACAAGATAATGGCTTACAAGCACGAGGGATATTTCTCCAAGATAACCTCTATCAAGAGCTATTATGACGCAAATATGGCTCTCCTCGACACTGAGAGCAGAAAGAAGCTCTTCCCCGACAATGCGCCCGTTTACACAAAGATACGTGATAATCCTCCCGCAAAGTTCGCTATCGGCGCAAAGGTAAAGAACTCCCTTATCGCTGACGGCTGCATCATCGAGGGCACTGTTGAAAATTCCATTCTGTTCAGAGGCGCAAAGGTTGCAAAGGGTGCTGTTGTCAAGGACTGCGTAATTATGCAGGACAGCGTTATCGGCAAGAACTGCAGCATCAGCTGCGTTATCACCGACAAAATCGTAAACATCTCCGACCAGAAGATACTCACAGGCTCCAAGAACTTCCCCATTTACATTGGCAAGGGCGCACAGATATAACAAAGTTAAAGCCGAAAATGGCTTGATATCACAGTGACATCGGGCCTGCGGCTTACCCGCAGGCTCGGTTGCTGTTTTTTCAGAATGCTTCCTGAGACTATTATAAACAGCGGCAATTATACCTTCCGAGAGAAAGGATTTGAATATATATGAGAATACTTTACACAGCTTCCGAGGCGCTCCCTTATGCGGCGTCAGGCGGTCTTGCAGATGTTGCGGGCTCACTTCCTGCGGCTTTGTGCAAGGCAGGACACGACTGTCGTGTTGTGCTCCCCCTTTACAAGAGCATCAAGCCCGAGCTGAGGAAAAAGCTTAAATTTTTAAAGAACTTCACCGTTGATGTGGGCTGGAGAAAGCAGTACTGCGGCGTTTTCGAGGGCCACGAAAACGGCGTTACCTATTATCTTCTCGATAATGAATACTACTACGCAAGAGACGGACTTTACGGCTTCTATGATGACTGCGAGAGATTTGTATTCCTCTCCCGTGCAGTAATGGAGCTTATCAAGCAGATAGACTGGAAACCCCAGATAATCAACTGCAACGACTGGCAGACTGCTCTTGTTCCCGTTTATTATCAGACCTACTACAAGTTCCAGTACGGCTATGAGGACATCAAGACCGTTTTCACTATCCACAATATCCAGTATCAGGGAAGATACGGTATGGACGTTATCAACGATATTATGGGCATACCTATGTATCACGCAAAGCTCCTTGAGTATGACGGTGCTGTGAACCTTATGAAGGCTGCCTTCGAGACCGCCGACAAGATAACCACCGTTTCCCCCAGCTATGCATGGGAGATACTTGACCCATGGTATTCCCACGGTCTGGACAGGGCTCTTACAAACAAGCAGTATAAGCTCTGCGGCTTCTTAAACGGCATCGACACCAAGCTTTATGACCCCGAGCACGACCCCCTTATCCCTGCTCATTTCAGCTCAAAGGACATTTCGGGCAAGGCAAAGTGCAAGGCAGAGCTTCTGAAGTCGCTGAACCTTTCTGCAGGCGACGAGCCTGTTATCGGCATAATCACGAGATTTGTCTCCCACAAGGGCATCGACCTTATCAAGTATGTTTTCGAGGAAATGCTGGGACTTGGCTGCAAGTTTGCGGTGCTTGGTTCGGGCGAGAAAATTTACGAGGACTTCTTCAAGGAAATGGCGTGGAGATATCCTGACAAGGTAAGCGTTACACTGGGCTTTATGCCTGACCTTGCAAGAAAGATCTATGCAGGTGCGGATATGTTCCTTATGCCCTCTCAGAGCGAGCCCTGCGGTCTTGCTCAGATGATATCCATGCGCTACGGAACACTGCCTATCGTAAGAGAGACAGGCGGGCTCAGAGACAGCGTAAGAGATGCAGGCGGCGAGAACGGCAACGGCTTTACTTTCAAGACCTATAACGCTCACGATATGCTTAACGCCGTAAGCAGAGCCTGTGACTATTATCACGACAAGGCAGCGTGGGAGAAGCTTGTCAAGGAAACTATGAAGAACGATTTCAGCTGGGATAACTCCGCAAAGCTGTATATCGGTCTTTACAAGGAGCTTGCAGGGGAAGAGTAATACTGATACACCTCAGTATTGGTTCACAATTAACAGACAGACCCGTTTTGTTCGGACGGGTCTTTTTTTGTTTAGGCAAATGCCTATTATGCTGTAATAACGGTGCAGTGGTTTGACAATTTTGAACATTATTACAATTGACAACGTTTTCATAGTGTGATATAATATTTAAATAACATTGGAATTATATTTTTTTCGGAAGGGGAAAAAAGGGAATGGAAAGCTGTGGATTCGGCGGCTGTGTTCTTGATTTTTGGGGGAAAATTAGTGCAAATACAGATGATATCGGCAGGGCTGTGCTATGTATCCGTCAGGCTCTTGGCGATGTTGCGGAAAATATCAGACTTGGAAGGGCTGTCCTTTCAGTAAGGGCAGCATCGGACAAAATTAAGACAGTGGGGCTTGGTGACACCGAGCTTTATACCTCTCCTGCGGGATATGAGGACAGCGCTGTTACTGTGAGCACGGTTTCAAAGCAGGGCGGAGTTATGTCCGTTTCGGTATGTCCCGAAAAGGGCACTGAATGGAATGACGGTGAAAAGCAGGCTATGGAACTTCTTGCAAAGACCTGCTGTCTCCTTTGCAGCAGGGCAAAGGCTGTTGAGCTTATGGAGGAAGCCAAGTTCATCGACAATCTGACAGGGGTTGCCAACACTGACGGATTTACCCGCTATGTGGGTATGCTTGCGGCAAAGGGCGAGCTTGTGAATTACGCTGCGGCGTTTATGAACATTAAGAATTTCAAGTACGTTAACAAGGTCTACGGCAGCGGGCAGGGCGATAAGCTTTTAAAGCAGTTTGCGGAGTCTATGAGCAAGTTTATCGGCACTGACGGAAAATTTGCCCGTCTTGGCGGCGATAATTTTATCCTGCTTATCAAAAAGGGCAGAGTTAACGACCTCCGTGTTTTTATTGATGCACTTTCTTTTGAAATGGGCGGGGGCGAAATTACTCAGGCTTATGACCTCAGGCTGCGTATGGGAATTTACGAAGCCTGTCAGAATGATACGGTATCGGACATTATGAACAAGTCCTCAATTGCCTACATAAATGCAAGGTCGGACAGGGTCAAGGACGTTGTTTATTTCTCGCCGCTGCTCCTTGAAGAATCAAACCACAGAAAAACCATATCCACACTTTTCCCAAAGGCTCTCGAAAAGAGGGAGTTTGCGGTATATTATCAGCCTAAGGTAAGTCTTGATGACAATAAGCTCTGCGGCTGTGAGGCTCTTTGCAGATGGATACGTGACGGCAAGGTCGTTCCGCCTATGGAATTTATCCCCGTGCTGGAAAGCGAGGGCTCGGTTTGCAGGCTCGATTTTTATGTGCTTGAAAGGGTCTGCGAGGACATTAAGGGCTGGCTTGATGCGGGCATTGAGCCTGTAAAGGTGTCGGTGAATTTCTCGAAGAATCATCTTCACAACAAGCGCCTTGCCGACCAGATAATCGGCATTATCAAGAAATACGGCATCGGCGGAAAGTATCTCGAAATTGAGCTTACCGAGATGACAGGCTCTGATGACCTTAATGCAATGAGCGTTTTCGTGGACGTGATGAAGGAAAACGGCGTGGGCACATCTATCGACGATTTCGGAACGGGATATTCCTCTCTCAACCTCTTAAAAGACCTTGATGTTGATGTTATCAAGCTGGACAAATCTTTCTTTACCAATATAAACGAAGCTGACGGCGGCATTTCCACCGATAGGATTGTTGTCAAGAACATTGTAAATATGGTGAATGAGCTTAATATGGAGGCTATTTCCGAGGGCGTTGAGACAAAGTCTCAGGCGGATTTCCTCAGAAATGTGAATTGCAGTATGGCTCAGGGCTTCCTGTTTGACCGTCCTCTGCCAAAGGGCGAGTTTGAGACAAGGCTCACTGACGGGGAGTTTTATACGGATAAAGGTTAACGGATAATGAAAGCCGCTTCCGACGATTCGGGAGCGGCTTGTTTCATAATATTCGTATTATATATTATTCCATAGCGTCCTTTAGGCTCTTAACAAACTCACCCACAGGCTTTGGCGAGTTTACGCCGTTTGCTTCCATAATGCGGACAATTGCACTTCCAACGATAACTCCGTCGCAGTAGGCGGACATTTTTTTTGCCTGCTCGGGGCTTGAAATGCCGAAGCCCACGCAGCAGGGGCACTTTGCATTCTCTCTCACAAGTCCGAAAAATTCATCGAAATCAGTTCTGAACTCGGAGCGGACGCCTGTTACGCCGTTTGAGGAAACGCAGTAGAGGAATCCGTCGGAATCAGCGGCAATGCGCTTTATTCTGTCGTGAGATGCAGGGGAAACGAGGTTAATGTTATGTACCCCGTACTTCTGCGCATAGGGGAGTATCTCCTCACGCTCCTCATAGGGCATATCGGGAACAATTACGCCGTCAACGCCCTTTTCTCTGCAAAGTGAGAAAAATCTTTCTGTGCCGTAAACGAAAATTGTGTTCAGATACATCATAAGGATAAGTGGCTTGTCAGTCTTGGCACGGATATCATCAACTGCGCCGAAAATTTTATCAAGAGTAGTGCCGCCTTTAAGTGAGCGGAGAGAGGACTTCTGAATGGTCACGCCCTCAGCGATAGGGTCGGAAAAGGGCACGCCAAGTTCGATTATATCTGCGCCCTTGTCAAACATTTCAAGAGCTGTCTTAACGGTGGTGTCCATATCGGGGTCGCCTGCGGTGATAAAGGTCACAAGCGCCTTTTTTCCTGCGGCTTTAAGCTCTTCAAAGCATTTATCTATACGGTTCATAGCTGTATTTCCTCCTTATGAGTTCTCGATGTTGTGACCTCTGTAGCGGGCAACGGAGTAAACGTCCTTGTCGCCTCTGCCCGAAAGGTTTATGACGATGGTCTGATCCTTGCCCATTTCGGGAGCTATCTTCATTGCCGCCGCAACTGCGTGGGCGGATTCAATGGCGGGGATAATGCCCTCGGTTCTTGAAAGATATTCGAATGCGGAAACGGCTTCCTCATCGGTAACGGCAACATAATCCGCTCTGCCTGTTTTCCAGAGATTTGCGTGCTCGGGGCCTATTCCGGGGTAGTCAAGACCTGCGGAAATGGAATAAACGGGAGCTATCTGACCGAATTTATCCTGGAGGAATATGGACTTCATTCCGTGGAAAATACCAACGCTGCCGCAGGAAAGCGTTGCTGCGGTATCGGCGGTGTTTATTCCTCTGCCTGCGGCTTCTGCACCAACGAGACGAACGGATTTGTCGGGGATAAAGTCATAGAATGCGCCCATTGCATTGGAGCCGCCGCCTACGCAGGCAACCACGCAGTCGGGGAGCTTGCCCTCACGCTCCAGCATCTGAGACTTTATCTCCTCACCGATTATCTTCTGAAAATCCCTTACCATTTCGGGATATGGGTGGGGACCCATTACAGAGCCGATGCAGTAAAATGTATTCTCAATATTTGTGCACCAGTCACGCATTGCCTCGTTGATAGCGTCCTTAAGGGTAGATGTGCCGCTGCTGACGGGAACGACCTTTGCGCCGAGAAGCTCCATTCTGTAAACGTTCAGAGACTGTCTCTTAGTGTCCTCTTCGCCCATATACACGCAGCATTCGAGCCCCATAAGGGCGCAGACTGTGGCGGTGGCAACGCCGTGCTGACCTGCTCCCGTTTCGGCGATAATGCGCTTCTTGCTCATACGCTTTGCAAGAAGTATCTGACCTAAAACATTGTTTATCTTGTGAGCGCCTGTGTGATTTAAGTCCTCACGCTTGATGTACACCTTTGCACCGCCGAGATCCTCTGTCATATGCTTTGCAAAATAGAGCATTGAGGGGCGGTTTGCGTAGTTTACGTAAAGGTCGGTAAGCTCTGCCTTGAAATCGGGGTCGTCCTTGTATTTGTCATAAGCTTCTTCAAGCTCGTGAACGGCGTTCATTACCGTTTCGGGAACGTACTGTCCGCCAAATTCTCCGAATCTTCCAACTTTATTCATTATGGTTCTTCCTTTCTGTTTCGGTAAAGCTCTGTTACCCTGCGTATCTTTTCCCTGTCCTTAACGCCGTCGGTCTCTACCGAGCCTGACAGGTCAACATTGGGGCAGATCTCAAGAGCCTTTGATATATTGTGCTCGCCTATCCCTCCTGCGAGAAAATAGGGGAGAGAGATGTGTGCATTTTTTATGATGTCCCAGTCAGCTGTGATGCCCGTGCCGCCTACAGCCCCTTTAACGAAGCTGTCAAGGAGGAGCATATCACAGCCAAGCTCCTCTCCACGGTATATGTCCTCCGCACTTTGCACCCTGACCGCTTTCCATACCTCACATATGCCGTCAAGGGAGCGGATATATGCCCTGTCCTCGTCGCCGTGGAGCTGTATCACGTCAAGGGAAAGCAGTTCGGCAATTCGCTTGACATTATCCGCAGGCTCATTTACGAACACGCCCACCTTTTTTATGCGGATGTCGGTGAGGTCTGAGAGCTGCTTTGCGGTGTCAATATCCACCGTCCGCCTGAAGCCCTGAGTGAGTATCATTCCCATATAATCGGGGAGAAACTCGTTTATTATCCGCACATCGTCGGTGCGTCTCATTCCGCAGAGCTTTATCATACTCCTGCCCTCAGTGACTTCATACATTCGGAAATGCCGCCAAGACCGCTTCTCATAAGCGTTTCACCGATGAGCACGCCGTCAGCGCCGCTTTTTACTGCATATTTCATATCATCATTGTTCTTTATGCCGCTTTCGCAGACAAGAAGTGTGCCCTCGGGGATAAGCTTTGCGAGACGCTCGGTGTTCCCGATGTCAACGTTAAATGTCTTAAGGTCACGGTTGTTCACGCCGATGATGTCGCAGCCCATATTCACAAGGCGGTTTACCTCCTCCTCGGTGTGAGCTTCGCAGAGAACATCAAGACCGAGATTGTGTGCAAGCTCATAAAGGGGCTTGAACTCGTCATCTGTGAGAATTGCGGCGATGAGAAGTATTGCGTCCGCACCAATTGCCTTGGCTTCATATATCTGATAGGGGTCAAATATGAAATCCTTTCTCAGAACGGGGATATTCACATTTTTCCGTATTTCCGCCAGATATTCCGATGAGCCCTGAAAATAATGCTCCTCGGTGAGGCAGGATATGGCTCTTGCTCCTGCCTTTTCGTATTCGCAGGCAATTTTAACGGGGTCAAAATCGGGCTGTATCAGTCCCTTTGAGGGAGATGCCTTTTTCACCTCCGCAATTACCGAAAGCCCCTCTGCGGCAATGGCGTTTTTGAAGCTGTGAACGGGGAAATTTGCTGCCGCTGCACGCTTTTTCATCTCGTTGGGAGATGTTTTCGCCATTTCCCTTTCAAGCTGGATTCTCCTCTTTGCGGTTATATCATCAAGAATCATTACTGCACCTCGTTGGTAAATGCCTTCATCTCTTCAAACTTGTTCAGAGCCTTGCCGCTGTCTATCATATCGGCGGCGATTTTTATGCCGTCGGCTACGGTTTTTGCACCGCCTGCGCAGTAAATTGCACAGCCTGCATTCATAAGAACGGTGTTTCTCTTAGCGCCCTGCTCCTTGCCCGAAAGGATATCAAGTGTTATTTGGGCATTCTCGGCAGGAGTGCCACCCTTAAGGTCATCGTGTGTGCAGTATTCAAAGCCGTAGTCGTTAGGGTCAAGGTCATATTTGCTTATTGTGCCGTCCTTTACCTCACAAACGTGGGTGATGCCTGTCATTGTTATCTCGTCAAGTCCGTCGCTGCCGTTTACCACCATTGCGCCCTTTATGCCAAGCTTTATGAGCACATTCGCCATAAGCTCAGCAAGCTTGTTGTCGTAAATTCCCAGAACGATGTAATCCGCAAGGGCGGGGTTTGTGAGAGGACCTAAGATGTTGAAGAATGTGCGGCAGCCGATTCCCTTTCTTACGGGAGCCACGAATCTCATTGCGCCGTGGAATACCTGTGCGAAAAGGAAGGCAATGCCTGTTTTGTCAAGGCACTTTGCGGCATTTTCGGGGGAAAGCTTGATGTTTACTCCGAGAGCGTCAAGGCAGTCTGCTGCGCCGCTCTTGCTTGATGCGGCTCTGTTTCCGTGCTTTGCAACGTTTATCCCTGCGGCGGCTATTACAAATGAGGAGGTGGTGGAGATGTTGAAGGTACCTGCCATATCTCCGCCTGTGCCAACGATGTCGATAGCGGAGCGGAAACCGTTTATCACAGCCGCCTTGCTTCTCATACCCTTTGCAAAGCCTGTTATCTCGTCAATGGTCTCGCCCTTCATTCTCATTGCAATAAGGAATGCGGATATCTGAGCGGGTGTTGCGGCGTCGCTCATAATTATGTTCATAGCATCAAATGCTTCTTCCTCGGAAAGGTCGCCCTCGGTTGCCTTGGCGATGTACTTTTTGAGAGCTGTGCGCTTATCCATGGGGATAGGTGCAACGCCTGCACCTGTGGTCTGAACGCCTACCACCTGAGTGAGGAAGTTTGAGATTATGTTCACGCCCATTTCCGCAAGAATGGACTCGGGGTGGAACTGAACGCCGTAAATGGGGTAATCCTTGTGAGCCACAGCCATAATTTCGCCGTCCTCGGTCTCGGCTGTTATTTTAAGGCACTCAGGGAGACTTTCACGCTCGATTATAAGGGAATGATATCTTGCGGCGGTTATCTTTTCGGGGAGACCTGAGAAAATGGGGCAGGCAGTGTCAAGCTTTATGACGGAAGCCTTGCCGTGCATAGGAGCCTTTGCCCTTACCACCTTGCCGCCGAAAGCCTCGCCTATAGACTGATGACCGAGGCAGATGCCGAAAATGGGGAGCTTGCCTGCAAAATGCTTTATAGTCTCAACGGAAATTCCTGCGTCCTTGGGATAGGAGGGACCGGGGGAAATCACCAGTGCTTCGGGCTTCATTTTTTCTATCTCGTCAATGGTTATCTCGTCATTTCTGAAAACCTTGATGTCCTTGTAAAGGCTTGCCATTGCCTGATATACGTTATAGGTGAAGCTGTCGTAGTTATCTATCATTACGATCATTTTTATCAGATCCTTTCATCACATCTGTGCCGCTGCCTTTATTGCGTTTATTACCGCCGCAGCCTTGCGCTTGGTCTCCTCGTACTCGTTCTCGGGAACGCTGTCATAAACGATTCCTGCGCCTGCCTGAACGTAAGCCTTGCCGTTCCTGAAAAGCACCGTTCTTATTGCGATGCAGGTGTCAATGTCGCCGTTATATGCCATATATCCAACTGTTCCGCCGTAAAGTCCACGTTTTACGTTTTCGAGGCTGTCGATTATCTCCATTGCCTTTACCTTTGGAGCACCCGAAAGTGTTCCTGCGGGGAGCACGGACATCAGCGCATCTACGGGAGTTTTGCCCTCTGCAAGCTGTCCCTCAACGTCGGACACAAGGTGCATTACCTTGGAGTAGCGCTCAACTCTCATAAAGTCCGTTACCTTTACAGTACCGGGAGCGCAGACCCTGCCAACATCGTTTCTGCCAAGGTCAACGAGCATTGTGTGCTCGGCTCTTTCCTTGGGATCGGTCCTGAGCTGCTTTTCAAACTCAATGTCCTCATCAGCGTCCTTGCCTCTGGGGTATGTTCCCGCAATGGGCTTGTTGAGGACTGTTCCGTCGGTAACGCTCACCAGCATTTCGGGCGATGCGCCTGCTATGCAGTAATCCTTGTGGTCGAAGTAGAAAAGGTAGGGGGAGGGGTTTGTGGAGCGGAGCATTCTGTAAACATCAAAGGGAGCGGGAGGATTTTCTGCTTCAAACCGCTGGGAAATAACTATCTGGCTGATGTCGCCGCCAATGATGTGCTCTCTGCACTTATTCACCATTTCGCAGAACTGCTCTTTGGTGTAGTTGGAATTTACCTTTATCTCAGCGGGAGTGAGCATTTTCGGCGCAGGCTCGGGAGTGTATCTGCAAAGGAGCTTGCCAAGCTTTTCAGCCTTTGCTCCAAGGCTTTCATACATCTTATCGGCTGCGGTATCAAAGCTCTCGCCCGACTTTTCCGCAAGCTCTGCAATTGCCTCTTTATCCATATTGAGGATAATAACGGCTCTGTTTGAAAGGTGGTCGTAAGCCACTATCTCGTTGTAGATGAACATATTTGCGTCGGGCATATCAAGGTCATCATTGGGAATATTTGTAAGCTTCTTTTCGTAATATCTCGCCATATCGTAGCCGAAATATCCGATAAGACCGCCTGTGAGCTTGGGGAAATTGATAAACTTGGGGGACTTGTATTTTTCCATTATGTCGGAGAAAAGCTTAACGGGGTCGGAGGCATCGGCTGTTTCCTTGTGACCGTCCGCATAAATGATGTCCGCCTGCTTGTTCTTCACACGTATCTCCGCCTTGGGGTTAAGACCGATGTAGGAATATCTGCCCCATTTGTTTGAGTTGTCCACGGACTCAAGGATAAAGCAGTTATCATAATTTTCCTTGAGGATAGCGAACATTCTTACGGGTGTGAAGCTGTCTGTCAGCAGCTCGTAAAAAAGCGGTACGGTGCCGTAGCTTTTAAGATATTCTTTTGTCTCTTCTCTTGCGGGATACATCATAAAATTTATTCCTTTCACTAATAAAAAAAGTCTGCCGTCTCCTGACAACACAACACTGTGCATTGTCAAGGGACGACAGACATTGTTTCGTTTCTGCCGTGGTGCCACCCTGATTGCGAAGCATCTTATGCAGATGCATCACCACTTTTGGGTATCCTTTTTGAAATAAAAAGCATTACCGAAAAAATCCGATAATGCTGTACTTTTAAATATAATGATCAAAGTACGCAGCATTTCGCATCAATACCCTTTCCCTTTACGCAGGAAATACGGCTCGGACTACTAATCACCCAAAAGATGAAATTCACCCTGCTCCTCACAAACCCATTCACACCTGCCGTTCATATCGGACTTCCACCATTGTCCGACTCTCTGTGATGCCGTTACAAATGCTACTTGCTTTTGTTCATAGGATTTAAACTTGTTAAATTGTGATTTCAGTATATCACCGGAAAATCATTTTGTCAATAGCCGCAGAAATATTTTGTAAATTCTCACAAAAATCCCTATCATTTTTATAGAATATAGAAAAATTATCCTGCATTGCTGTCATTATGCTTGGGGTTGGCACTTACCAGATTTATCGCTTTGAGAATTTCGATGTCAATATCCGCTGTTTTCTGCGGGAGCATACTGTTGATGCGCTTGAAGAGCATTCCCTCCGCAGTGTTAACATATGCGGGCTTGATGTTGTTGAGAGCGATCGCCATCATATCGTTAACACATTTTTCGCACTTGCAGCAGTCATATTCTCTCAGAAGCTCGGGAAGTCTCTGCTTGACTATCTCCTCATTTGCGTTAATAAGCATAAATGCCGTCCCCTTTCAAGCTGTATGTTTATGCGTCAATACCCCTGTGCATTATCTCCATACACATTCTTCCGTTGTGATAAGGGCACTTCCACTCGTTCACCATAGTGAACTTGGGCATAGGCTTGCCGTTGTAATCAACTTCAGCCCACCATTCGCTGCCCTCACGCTTGTCTATCTGAACGTTCTTTATCCAGCCCCAGATATCTGCCGCAGCTTCAAGGAACTTCTTGTCGCCGCCGTGCTGATATGCATTCACGAAGCCAACAACGGACTCAGCCTGTACCCACCACACACGCTTCTTGTCGATCTCGGTCTTGTCACGCTCGTTGTTGAGGGAGTGGTTTTCGTATGCAATATCATAGATATTGTTTGAGATGCGCAGATTGATAGCTGCCCATCTGTCGATATATGCCTTGTCGCCGAGAACGTCGCAGGCACGGTCGATGAGCCATGTAGCCTCGATATCGTGACCGTAGGAATGGATATCGCCGATAACGTTCAGCTCTCTGTCGAAGAAAACAAGGAGCTTGTTGTTTTCGCTGTCGAAAATCTTGTTTTCGGTGATGTCAAGGAGAAATTTCAGTCTTGACTTCACTCTCTCATCTCCGCTTGCTTCAAGGAGAACTGTGTAGCCCTCGATGAGGTGGAGGACGGTGTTCATAGTCTTGTCAGCCATAAGACCGTTCTCACTGAGAGCATCATTTTCAATGAGCTGCCAGTTTCTGTCAAAAGCTTCCATATATGCAACATCATCTGTGCACTTCTTCTCAACTGTTTCAAAAAGCTCGAAAGCAAGGTCAAGAGCTTCTTTGTCCTTGCAGGCAAGGTAATAGGTGGACAGGGCATAGATAGCGAATGCCTGATTGTAGGTGTGCTTCATACTGTCCATAACGGTGCCGTCATAGTTCATCATCCAGTAAACGCCGCCGTTTTCACGGTCAACGCACTTGTCTCTGAGAAACTCGTATGCGTGGCGGGCGTTGTCAAGGTTCTTTTCGCCGCCTACTGTGCGGTAAACGGAGGAGTAGAACCAGAGTATTCTTGAATTGAGGATAACGCCCTTGCCGCCCTTTTTGTCAAGGTTGAGGTCATTGTCCATCTGACCGTAGAATCCGCCGAATTCATCGTCTCTGAGAGCGTCCCAGAAAGGAATGATGTGGTTTAAAAGCTCATTTTTAACTTCACTTATAAGCATTGCTTTTTCCTCTTTTCAAAACATTTTACATTGCCGATGAGTCGTGATATACCGATACATCAGCATATATTCCTCCGCATTCAGCCCCTTTGAGGAGCCGTCTGCTTATACTGAAACGGCTTTCTGCAACAATGCCGTTCTGTATTTTTATGCTGTAATAGCTTTTGCTGCGGTCTGCGGCAATATTTGACATAAATGCTGAAATGTCCTCGTCAGAACCGTCAAAACATATCTCAGGTTCAGTCTTACGGGCTTTCAGCACTCCGCTGTAAACTCTGTCGGGTATGACATTCCTGCATTCGGATAAATATACCTTTGCCGCTTCAAAAACCGCCTGTGCATTTTGCCTGTATTCATCTTTGGTATAAAAACTGTGGATCAAAACGGGAACTGCAAGCAACAGCAGAAGCGGTGAGAAAATTATCACTGCATATGCCATAGCTTTCACTGCATCACCGAAGATGATGCTTGCAGGCAGCGATGAGGTATAGCCCTTTGAGGGCTTGGTCTTATAGTCGGTGTTATATACGGGATAACCGCCCGCAGCAGCGCCGCCTGCGTAGAAGCTCACATTTTCATTTTCGGAAGTGATGTTGTCATATTGCTTTGCCAGGCTTTCAGTGCAATACAAAAGCCTTTCATCTGAGCACCAGAAGCTTTGGACGGGCTTGCCTTTTATTACAATAACGGAGAAATAGCCATAGTCCCTTTCCGTGCTGCCGCCCATAAGACGGCGCATTGCTTTAAGGATATCTTCCTCCGAACCGTCATAAAGAGCGTCATAGCTCCTGTAATAGCTTTCATACTCATCGGGATATGAAAGGCTGCCGCTGTAAATGCCGTCTTTTATGACTTTGCCCTCGGCTTCGCATTTTGTCTCATAGGTGCAAAAATTTGTAAAGACAAGCTTGGCATTTGAGTTTGCAGCCGAAAGCATACCACCGATGCAGCCTGTATCATAAACAAGCTCACAGGCAAAATAAGAAGTATAATATGAGAGGAGAATGGTAAGGACGATACCAACAATGAGAAACATCACGAAATGACCCTTTCTTCTTGGGATTATCCTTGTCATACCCTCACTCCGTCTGTATTACTTCAAGTCTCTTCCGCAGCAGTTCTTGTACTTCTTGCCGCTTCCGCAGGGGCAGGGATCGTTTCTGCCAACCTTCTTCACACGTCTTGGCTCGTTCTCATAGCTGCCGTCGCCCTGAGTCTCCATGGGCTCCGCAACTCTTTCTCTCTTAGGCTCATCATTGCCCTTGACCTGAATTGTGAACAGGAGACGTACAGTGTCCTCACGGATAGACTCGATCATTGCGTCGAACATCTCGAAGCCCTCGTAACGGTACTCGACAACGGGGTTCTTCTGACCGAATGCACGGAGACCGATACCTCTTCTCAGCTCTTCCATATCGTCGATATGCGCCATCCACTTAAGGTCAACTACCTTAAGGAGGATAACTCTTTCAAGCTCTCTGAGCATATCGCTGCCAAGGTCCTTTTCACGCTTGTCATAATATGTCATTGCTCTTTCGGTGAGCATATCGATGATGTCGTCCTTTTTGAGCTTGCCAAGCTCTTCGGGGGTGTATTTGAAATCATCGGGAGTGGTGAGAAGTCCTGCGAAATGCTCCTTAAGACCTGTAAGGTTCCACTCGTCCTGAATGGTGTTGTCGATAATGTAGAGGTTAACACCGTCAGCTACCCAGTCCTTTATCATCTTCTGGATATATTCGTGGATATCCTCGCCGTTGAGAACCTTTGCTCTCTGCTCGTAGATAATGGCTCTCTGAGTGGACATAACGTCATCATAGTTGAGGACATTCTTTCTGATAGCGAAGTTTCTGCCCTCCACCTTTTTCTGAGAGGACTCAATTACCTTGGAGAGCATCTTGGACTCAATGGGCATATCCTCGTCTATGTTCATATTTGTCATCATCATCTGGAGACGCTCGCCGCCGAACAGTCTCATAAGGTCGTCCTCCAGTGAAAGGAAGAAGCAGCTTTCGCCCTCGTCTCCCTGACGGCCTGCACGTCCACGGAGCTGGTTGTCGATACGTCTGGATTCGTGGCGCTCGGTACCGAGAATGTAAAGACCGCCTGCGGCACGGACCTTGTCCGCCTGATCCTTGATAACAGCCTGATGCTTTGCATAGAGCTTCTTATATTCCTCACGGGCTGCAAGGATAGCCTCGTCATCGGTGTCGGCATAGCTTATAGCCTCGCTGATAAGCTCCTCCTCCATACCCTCACGCTTCATATCAGCCTTTGCAAGGAACTCGGCATTACCGCCGAGAAGGATATCAGTACCACGTCCTGCCATATTGGTGGCAATGGTAACTGCACCAAGCTGACCTGCCTGAGCAACTATCTCGGCTTCCTTAGCGTGCTGCTTTGCGTTCAGAACGTTGTGCTTGATGCCTCTCTTGGAGAGCATCTTTGAAAGTATCTCGGACTTTTCAATGGAGATAGTACCAACGAGAACGGGCTGACCCTTTTCGTGGCACTCAACTATCTTATCAATAGCAGCCTTGAACTTTGCGTTCTCGGTCTTGAAAACAACATCGGGGTGGTCTATACGCTTGATAGGACGGTTTGTGGGGATCTCGATAACGTCCAGCTTATAGATCTCTCTGAACTCGTCCTCCTCGGTCATAGCCGTACCGGTCATACCGGAGAGCTTGTGATAGAGACGGAAGAAGTTCTGGAATGTGATAGATGCAAGGGTCTTGGACTCGTGAGCTACCTTAACGCCTTCCTTTGCCTCAATAGCCTGATGAAGTCCGTCATTGTAGCGGCGTCCCATCATAAGACGGCCTGTGAACTCGTCAACGATGACAATTTCGCCGTCATTTACAACGTAGTCGATATCCTTCTTCATAATTCCGTTGGCTTTGAGAGCCTGGTTGATGTGGTGAAGAAGAGTGGAGTTTTCGGCATCGTAGAGGTTTACAACGTTGAAATATTTCTCAGCCTTTTTTACGCCCTGACGGGTGATAGTGGCTGTCTTTGCCTTTTCGTCGATGATGTAGTCGCTGTCCTCGGCAATTTCTTCCTGATCGGTCTTTGTGTCCATTTCAGCAACAACAAAGGGCTTTAATGTCTTTGCGAATTTATCCGCAAGGGTGTACCACTCTGTGGACTTGTCTCCACGTCCCGAAATGATAAGAGGGGTTCTCGCTTCATCGATGAGGATAGAGTCCACCTCGTCCACGATGGCGAAGTTAAATTCTCTCTGAACCTTTTCGCTCTTGTAGATGACCATATTGTCACGGAGGTAGTCGAAGCCGAACTCGTTGTTTGTACCGTATGTGATATCGCAGTTGTATGCTTCACGGCGCTCGTCGTTGCTAAGGTCGTGGAGGATACAGCCGATAGTAAGTCCTAAGTATCTGTACACCTTACCCATTTCCTCGGACTGGGATTTTGCAAGGTAGTCATTAACCGTTACGACGTGAACGCCCTTGCCGTCCAGAGCGTTGAGGTATGATGCACAGCAGGCAACGAGGGTTTTACCCTCACCTGTTCTCATCTCGGCGATTCTGCCCTGATGAAGAACTATGGCACCGATTATCTGCACGGGATAGGGCTTCTTGCCGAGAACACGGAATGCCGCTTCTCTGACAGTTGCAAGAGCCTCGGGAAGTATATCGTCAAGAGTCTCGCCGTTTGCAAGTCTTTCCTTGAATTCGGGGGTCTTGGCTTTCAGCTCTTTCTCGGTGAGCTTGCCGTATTCCTCGTCAAGGTCAAGCACCTTCTGCTTTATGGGGTCGATCTTTTTAAGCTCTCTTTTGCTGTAGTTTCCGAAAAGTCCGTCTAAAATACCCATTCTTTTTATTCCACCTTAATAAATGTATGTGTTTTAATGTAATGCGTAAAAGTGATAATGCATAAATACGCACAACTATGCTTATATTCTATTATAACGCATAATTCAAGTCGTGTCAATATATTTTTTTGTTATGACCTTGTTAAGGAAAGCATACGCTGATCTGTCCGCCACACAAATACAGCAGTATTTCCCAAATGGACAAGCCCCGAAACGGCAAAATTTGTCTTATATGGCAATTGACCTGAGGGGAAAAATAGGATATAATAGAATAGTCGCATATTATACGATGAAAGAGACGCTCCAAATGGCAGCGTCCTCACATATATTTAAAATGGAGAAGAGTTATTATGGAAAACACTAAGGTAGTCAAGTTCGGCGGAAGCTCTCTTGCCGATGCAGGTCAGTTCCGCAAGGTTGCGGACATCGTTCTTTCCGACCCCGCAAGAAGATTTGTTGTTGCCTCCGCACCCGGAAAAAGATTCGGCGGCGATACCAAAGTCACCGATATGCTTTACAACTGCTACGATCTCGCCGTAAAGGGCGAAAGCTTCGACAAGGCTTTTGAAGCTATCGAGCAGAGATTTGAGTCCATTATTGACGAGCTTGGCATTGACCTTTCCCTCGACACCGAGTTTGCAAACATCAAGAACGCCTTTGCTCACCGTGCGGGCAGAGACTATGCCGCAAGCCGTGGCGAGTATCTTAACTCCATTGTTCTTGCAAAGTTCCTGAACTTTGATTTTATCGACCCCGCAGGCTATATCAGATTTGACGAAAAGGGCGTTTTTGACCTTGAAACCACACGCTCCCTCCTCGCTCCCAAGCTTGCCGAGTCCTCCCACGCAGTTATCCCCGGCTTCTACGGCTCAATGCCCAATGATACTATAAAGACATTCTCAAGAGGCGGCTCCGATATCACAGGCTCTATCGTTGCAAATGCCGCAAATGCTGTTATATACGAGAACTGGACTGACGTAAGCGGCTTCCTTATCTGCGACCCAAGAATCGTCGATAACCCCAAGCCTATCACAACCATCACCTACAGAGAGCTGAGAGAGCTTGCTTATATGGGCGCAACCGTTCTCCACGAGGAAGCTATCTTCCCCGTAAGAAAAGCAGGTATCCCCATTAACATCAAGAACACCAACCACCCCGAGGACAGAGGAACATTTATCGTTTCCGAGACCGCTGAGACCTCCAAGTACACCATTACGGGTATTGCGGGCAAGAAGGGCTTCTCCGTTATCCAGATCGAAAAGGATATGATGAATTCCGAGCTGGGCTTTGGCAGAAATGTTCTGAGAGTTCTTGAAAAGAACGGTCTCTGCTTTGAGCATATGCCCTCAGGCATCGACACAATGAGCATCGTTGTTAATTCCGAGTCTCTTATCGGCAAGGAAAAGGCAATTATAGATGAGATAAACTTCCGCTGCCACCCCGACAAGCTGGAGATCGAGAACAATCTCGCACTTATCGCCGTTGTGGGCAGAAGTATGAGAAAGGCAAGAGGCACTGCGGGCAGACTGTTCAGCGCCCTTGCACACGCAAGAGTTAATGTTAAGATGATAGATCAGGGCTCCTCTGAGCTCAACATCATTATCGGAGTTGAAGAAGAGGACTTTGAGACTGCTACAAAGGCGATCTATGATATGTTCGTACTTCCTCAGGAGTGATTATTCCATTGGCTCTGAGGGGCAGTGCTCCTCAGGGTCTGTATGAAAGGACTGGTAAAAATGGATAAGCTTTATGCAGCTTACACCGAGAACAACAAGATCGACCCTAAGTATTACGATAAATTCAGCGTTAAAAGAGGTCTCAGAAACCCCGACGGCTCAGGCGTTATGGCAGGCATTACAAACATCTGTAATGTTCACGGATATGTGCTCAACGAGGGTGAAAAGTTCCCCGATGAGGGAAAGCTTGTGTTCCGTGGCTATAACATCAACGACCTTGTTGAAAATGTAGTTGCCGAGAACCGTTTCGGATATGAGGAAATTGCATATCTTCTTCTTGGCGGAAAGCTCCCCGACAAGGCAGAGCTTGAAAATTTCGGCAGGCTCCTTGACAGCAACAGAGAGCTTCCCGACGGATTTTTCGAGGATATGATACTTAAAGCTCCCTCAAAGAATATTATGAACAAGATGTCCCGTTCGGTGCTTGCTCTTTATTCCTATGATGAATGTCCCGACAACACAGGCGCAAAGCACGAGGTGGACACCGCTATTTCCATTATCGCAAAGATGCCTGTTATTATGGTAGATGCATACAACGTCAAGCAGAGATATTACAATCACGGCACAATGTTTATGCATCCCCTTATCCCCGGACTTTCCACAGCCGAGACTATCCTCTCACTGCTCCGTCCCGACAGGCAGTACACCGATGCAGAGGCAAAGCTCCTTGATATTATGCTTATGCTCCACGCAGAGCACGGCGGCGGAAACAACTCCACATTTACCTGCCGTGTGCTTACATCTTCGGGCACAGACCCTTATGCTGCATATTCCGCAGCTATCGGCTCCCTTAAAGGCCCCCGTCACGGCGGTGCCAACCACAAGGTCCTTGAAATGCAGCGCTGCGTAATGGAAAATGTTCAGCACTGGGACGATGAGGGCGAGGTCGCTGACTTCCTTACAAAGATACTGAAAAAGGAAGCAGGAGACGGCAGCGGACTTATCTACGGTATGGGTCATGCGGTTTACACCCTTTCCGACCCCAGAGCCGTTATCCTCAAAAAGAATGCAGAGAAAATGGCTCTCGACAGCGAGTTCGAGCCTGAGTACAGACTGCTTGAAACTATTGAGCGCCTTACTCCCGAGCTTTTCAAAAAGGTCACAGGCAACGACAAGAAGATGTGCGCAAATGTGGATATGTACAGCGGCTTTGTTTACAAGATGCTGGGCATTCCCGAGGACCTTTACACTCCTCTCTTCGCCACATCACGTATGGCAGGCTGGTGCGCTCACCGCTTCGAGGAAGCTATGACAGGCAAGAGAATTATCCGTCCCGCTTACAAGAGCGTGAGCAAGGAAAAGAGCTATATCAAGCTTTCCGACAGATAATTTTGGTACATATATAATTTCAGCCGCTCTCGGTTTCGGGAGCGGCTGTTTTAATGTAATTTTAGAATACAATACATATTGACTTAATTAAATTAGCCTGATATAATAATATTATAAACTTTATTGGGGGGATGTTATGTTTAATGAGTATATGTGGAAAACGTATCTTAATGCAGGCGGAAAAGACGTTGTGAAGATGTTTGAGGATAACTTTACGAAGAAAATGTCACCAAGCTATTATGATGAAATTTTAAACCTTCACAAAAATATATGTGCAGCTCCTATTGTCAGCAAGCGTGTATGTGAAGATTTAAAAATGCTTGCAACGGACTTGAAAAATAATGATTTCCTTTATGGCTGTTATTCCATAATAGATATGTTTAATGCGAAAAATTTTGATTGCACAATAGAAAACGTTATGAAAGGATTGTATGACGGGCTGAACGATACGGGCAAGGAAAAGCCCAATTATATGTTCAAAGAATTTGCTTTGGGTATTACCTACTATTCAACTTTTTTGGCGATAGAGTTTCCCGAAGCATTCATACCTTATTATTTCTGTTATAATTACAACGTTCTTGAAAAAATAGCGGAAGAGTTTGAGATTGAGATGCCTGAAATTCCCGTGAAAAAGGATTACGAGGGTCGCTTTTTCCACTATGCCGAAATTTGTATGACACTGTGGGATTTCAGGAAAAAACATAATATGTCGCCCTATGAGCTTTGGGCATTTCTTTATGATTTTGCTCCCAAATACATCGGAGGCACGGACAGCTACATAATTAAAGATATTCCCGAACCCAAAGGAGCATATTTTATCGGCGGCTCAAAAGATGATATTTTCCTTGACGGAAACGAAGAAAAAATAACCTGCTGGCAGTGCGACCCTGATACAAGAGCCGGGGATATGATAGTTATGTACCTCAAAACGCCGGTCAGCGCAGTTGATTCGGTGTGGAGAAGTATTTCGGTAGGATTTAATGACCCATTCTTTTACTATTACAGATGCACATATATCGCCAGACCTGTTAGTATTAAGCGAATTACACAAAAAGAGCTTCAACAGGATTCCGTATTTAAAGAAGTGCCCATAGTCCGCAAAAATATGCAGGGAATAAACGGCGTGGAACTGTTGCCATCTCAGTACAATCATTTAATGGATATTGCAGGTGCTGATGTTCCACGGCTTGAATTTATTGTTTCGGAAAGCGGTCAGGAGCTTATCAGAGAAAAAGATGTTGAAAACAAGCTTATAATTCCTCTTTTGAAAAAACTCGGCTATAATGAAAATGAATACACAAAACAGCTTTACATTGAAATCGGCAATCATAATCACGCTATGATACCTGATTTTGTGCTTTTACCCAAACATTCAAAGGGACATTATTCGGCGTTTGCACTTATTGAAGCCAAGATTAAAATTTCAAGTCAAAAACAGCTTGAAGAGACAAAAACGCAGGCAAGAAGCTACGCAGTTCAGCTTAAATCAAAGTATGCGGCTATTGCTGACAAAAATAAGATATGGGTTTTAAGTTCGGATGATGATTATTCTGAGGAAATTTTTTCGGTTAGTTGGGATGAGCTTAATGATCCGGATGTTTTTTCAAAACTGCTAAAGCTTATAGGCGTAAATTCTAAAAACGCCAAGAAATAATTTCAGCCGCTCTCGGTTTCGGGAGCGGCTTTTGTTATCCCCTATGCACATACATTCTCGTCATACCCCCACCGTCTTCCTGCACCATACACAGAAATTCCCAGCCGTACCGCTCATAAAATGAGGTGTGGTCGGTGACGAGATAAAGGGTGTCGATGCCCTGTGACTTCATATCATCGCAGACATATCCAAGAAGCTTTCCCGCAATGCCGTATCCCCGCATATCCTCCTCGGTGTAAACGGCGCAGACATTTGGGGAGAGGTCTTTTCTGCTGTGAAAATCATTTTCTATGACCCCCCATTCCCCCGATGATGCGGTCACTTTCGTCCTTTTTTACAACATACCACTGCGGTATGGGACGTTCACCTTTGATACACACGTCTATGCTTTCAAGATATGCCGATTTCGGTACGCCCCATTTTTCGTGAAACAACTCTGCGGCTTTTTCATTAAGCTGGGGGCAGTCTTTCAATTTTATAATTTTTATGTCCATAATTTCACCCGATTACAAAATCGGAGCCAAACATCAACTGCCTGGCTCCGAAAAATTCAGTGTGCGGAATTAAGCTTGCTGCCCTTGTTAACATCAACGGCGGTAGCACCGAAATAGTTTACCACCTTTTTGCTCTTGGCAGTTTTTGTCATTTCCTCGTAGGTCTCATCACGCATCTGCTCAAGGCGCTGTATCGCAAGCCTGTCATTCTTCTTTATGCTGTCGGTAAGCTCTTTCAGCTCACCTATCTTCTTGGAAAGCTCCAGCATAGAGCCTGACAGCCCCTCGATCTCCTTAAAAGATAGCAGGGCATTTATGGTGTCCTTGCGCTCGATGGACTGAGCGTTTATCAGACTGCGCATCTCCATTGATATCCCGTCAACGGCGGTAACGATGTCCTGCCTCTGCCTGATAAGGTCGCCAACTCCGTCAATGTCCTCATAGATTATCCGTGAGGTAATGTCATTATAATGTCTGAGCTGTTCGATCTTTTTGTCAACAAGCCCTAAAAGTCTGGGGTCCATATGCCGACCTCCCTTATCTTACGGTCTTGCCCGCTTCATAAAAGGCGTTTCTCAGCTCTGTTATCATCGGGAGTATCTCTTTGAGTATCTCAGGGTCTTTCTTAACATTCGCCTGAACAAGTCTCTCACGGAAATACTGATACAAAGCGGCAAGATTGTCGGATATCTCATATTTTACCTTAAGGTGTGCGTCCAGAGCGTCAATAATGTCGCTGGCTCTCATAATTGAGTTGTGTGCCTTGGGGATATCCTTGTCCTCGATGAAGATTATCGCCTTGTTTATCTCGGTGATAGCCTTGTCATAGAGTGCTATGAGAAGCTGGGCGGGGGTCATTGTTGTGACCGACTGCTGCATATATTTCTGGTAGGGATTCATTTGTGGTTATCCTTTCTCAGTCGTTTGCCACATAGGACAAATGACTGATTGAAGAGCTTTTATCAGGTTGAGCTGTTTGATGTTCCGAATATGGAGGAGGACTGGTTGTTCATTGTGGAGATGTAGGATTCAAGAGTTGAGTACTTGTTCCACAGTCTTTCCTGTTCGTTCTCATATCTGTCATTGAGCTTGTCGATAAGGCTCTGGAGATTTGAGATCTGATTGTATATCATATTGTTGCGGTCGGAACGTGTATTTGCCACACCTGCCATAGCGGTGAGTGTTCCCTTGGGATAGCCGTTCTTGTTGGTGCTGGTGTCAATTGCAGATGTAACTGCATTGTTGAGCACTGTTCCGAGACCGTTTGTGGTGTCGGTAAAGAAGTTTGCTATCTCATCGCCGTACTTTTCAATAGCCGCATCAAGCTTGCTCTCATCATCGATCTTCAGCTTGCCGTACTCGTTGAAATCGTCGGAAGTGTCGATACCGAGAGCCTGAATGGTCATACCGTTCACATTTGCGCAGCCCACAGCCTGACGTATCTGAGTGAACACCTTGGAGAGTGTGGAATCGTGGTAAAGGAGACCTGTCTTGGCCTTTTCCTCCCACTTGGTTATCTCGTCAGCCTCCATTTCGTCCTTCTGGTCATCGGTCAGAGGGTCATAGTAATCGCCGCTGTCCTTGGGGCGCTTGGTGCTGAGCTGCTCATAGACCTTGTCGAGCATATCATTGTATGCCTCAACGAAGCCGAGAATGGTTTCCTTTATCTTGCTTGTGTCCTTGGAAACATTAACGGTGATCTCCTCGGCAGCTCCGCTTGCAATGTCATCTTCGGTAAATGCCTTAACATCTGCAATGCTGAAAGTTGTTCCCTCAACGGTGAAGCTGTTGGAATTACTTTCAAGTGTAACGCCGTTAATGGTCATCTGAGCGTTGGAGCCTCTGAGGGTCATACTGCCCACATTGTCAACGCCGCTGAGTACGTCTGTGCCGAAAAGCTTTTTGAATACCTCTGCGCTTTCGCCCTCAGCAGTGATAGTATTCTTGCCTGTTACCGCAAGAACGCCTGTGGATTCGTCATATACGAAATATCCCGAACGAACAAGGTCGTTGATAGTAACCTTTCCGTCCTCGCCGCTGCCCGACATATTGAATGTCACTCCGCCGTTTACGGTAAAGGATATCTTATCAATATCTGCAATAACGTGGTCGGAGGGGTAGGGAGTTTCGGTGTAGTTGGAGGAAGCACCGTCAACAGTCACATCTCCGCTTGCGGATACGCTTACAGCCTCTCCTGCTGCGGGAGTGAACTTAATGCTTACGCCGTCATCGGAGCTTTCAACGGAGAATGAGCCCTTTCCGCTGGGGAAAGATGCCTTGTATGCATCATTCAGAGCCTTTGCGATGTCATCGGAGGAATACTGCTGATATTTCTTTTCAATTCCGAGATTTTTAAGCTGGTCTGCCTCGGTAACGTCCTCTAAGTCGCTGCCGTTGTAGTTTACAACGCCCTCTGAGGACACGGACATAACAGTTTCAAACTTGTCATCGGCGGTTTTCTTGGCGTAGATAGTGCTGCCGTCCTGAGTGTACTGATAGATAGTGTTTCCGTCAGCATCAGTGTGGAGCTTTGCGGTTATCTCGCTGTCGCCTATGGTTATCTTCTCGGTCTCCTGCTTCTTTGTGAGACCTGTTACAGCAAGTGTTTTGCCGTTTACAGTAATGCCATCACTTGCACCGAAACCGTCTGCGGTGGTTTTAAATGTAAAATCGGTAATGCTTTTGTCAATGTTCTTGTCGGAAAGACCTGTTGCAAGAGTGGGGTCGATGCCAAGCTCATCGCCTATGTTGAAAAGGGAGTTGAGAAGATTTCCGCTTGTCTGGCTGACTTTCAGTTCCTGACCTGCGCCTGTCTGGGTCGTTTTCAGCTCAAAGGACTGGGAAAGGCTGTTGAAGCTCATTGTAACGCCTGCGTCGGACTTGTTTACAGTGTTCATCATTTCCTTGACGGTGGTGTTCTTATCAAAAGAGAAATCAACACCGTTTATGGAAAAGCTGAATTTATCACCGGAAAGCTCAGTCACAAAATCAAGGCTGCCGAGCTTTGAGGTAGTGGAAATCCTGTTGGAAGCGTCATTTTTAAGACCTACCGCATCGCTGTATCCAACAGTAAAGTTGTGTGTTACTTTATCGCTTGCAGCATTTTCAATAGTCAGCTTGTTTGTGCCGTCCTTGAAAGAAAATCTTGCTGCGCTTATCTCGCCGAATGTATCGTTGAGGGCTGTAAGGAAATTGTCCTTAGCGTTTTCGCCGCCCTCGAAGGTGATGTTCCTTGCGGAGCCGTCAAGGGTAACGGTAACGGTGTTGCTGCCCTCTGCGGCGTTTGAGAAGTCAAGGGCAACGGTGCCTGCGGAGGCTCTTGTGCCCGAAAGTGTGGCAGCCTTTGCCTGAGTTACGGAGGTAATGGAATATTTTCCTGCGGCTGCGCTTGCAGATGCGGAAACTACGAGGGAGGAATCGGAGGATTCAGCCTTGTTGCTCTTCATAACGGCGTTTGCCCTGATAGAAGAAGAGGACTCGATGTTCAGATACTTCTTCTTGAAATCGGACATAGTCGTGATTACGCTTCTGTAGGCTTCCTGCTTCCACTGGAGAGTCTGGAGCTTCTGCTTTCTCTTGTCGAGAGAGGTCTTTGTATTTGCAGTGCCTGCCTTGACCAGTGATTCTATATCAAGTCCCGAGGCAAGACCTGTCATTCTTGTAATTTCGTGAGTGGTTGCCATTGCTATGACCGTCCTTTCACTGATTATTCTTGTTTATCTCATTAAAACGGGTGGGTGTATCGGTAAGAAACTTGTTCATAAAGTCGGCGGAGACCTTGTTCACGGCTGCCTGAACATTAAATCCTCTCGACTCGAACATTTCCGAGCGGATTATCTTAACGTCCTTTGGAGCGCTTATTCCGAGCCTGACCTTATCCTTGCCCGCTTCGACCACGTTCACCACAACGTCATCGCCGATATGTATTCCCTCCCCCGTTTTTCGGGTGATTATAAGCATACGGATATCATTCCTTTCTGAAAGGTCATTCCTTGGCTTTTGCGAAAACGGGGAATTTTATGGGGTAATCATCTGCGGCAATGACCTGCACTGCCTTGTTGTTGGCGGTGTTTATGATGATAGGGCTTTTGAGATTTACCGTTGCGTCCATATTGTTTTCGGGGATAACGGCGATAACGTAGAACTTGGCGTCTGCGTCATTTGCCATATCCAGCACCGCAACGTCCTCATCGGCAACGGTTATGCGGTAATCGGGACAAAATTCAAGGGGATCGAAAAGTATGAAGCAGAGGTTGGGGTTTTCCGTGCTCTGAAGCCATACGGGGCATTTGCCCTTGCCGAGAGGGGAGATAAGGATATAATCCCTGTAGTCCTCAAAGGCGAAAATTCCCTGGGGGAAGCTTATCACCTCGGCGGGGGAGACCTCTATCTCGTCGAAATCCCTTGTTTTAACTGTGATTCTGTTTACGGTATCGTTCATAATCATTCCTCATATCCCGGAGCTGCGCTTCTGGGGAAATATATGGGCTCGCCTACATATTCTATTTCAAGCTTGGGCCTCTGGTTAACGATGAACTCAACAGTTCCGGGAACAAATTCAAGCTTTGCTTCAGGGTTTGTGTTCCAGTCCATATTAAGCTCAGATGCCTGATAGTTTATGCTGAGAGTGTTGCCTGACCAGCTTATGTCGGGACCCTCCTTGGGGAGAAAGTCCATAATGGTCTCCATTGTCCTTGTTGCCTTGGCGGTGGCAATAGAGGCGGGTGTGGCTTCAAAGTTGCAGAGAGCGTTGCCCTCGTTCACGATGTTTGCCACTGCCTGATAAGCTACCTTCATACCCTTCTGGGCTTCGTCCTTGGCAAAGGTGTCAATGTTCTTGTGACCGTAGCCGAGGCTTTCTCTTGCGGCGGTGTTGTCGATGTTTATTTTGATGGGTTCTGCGGTTATCTGCATTCCCCCCGGACTTTTTGAGATCTGTACGGTGGGAGCGGGAGTATCGAGCTTCAGCTCCGCACGGGTAACGTTTATCTCAACATTAATAGGTACTGATGTTATATTAAGAAGCTGATCCATAACTGCGTCCTCCTTTTATAAATTTTTCGTATATTATACGAAATCGAAAATGCTCTTGGGAAGTATGCCCGAACCGAGGGAAAGAGATGCATTGTATGCAGCCTCGATGGACTTCATATTGGTGATCTCCGCCTCAATGTCAACACCCTCAATGCTGTTCTGCTTCTCGGAAAGGCTTATGCGGTAAATTGCATTTCTGTCAATGTACATCTCCATATTGTTCTGCTTTACGCCGAGAGTTGTAATTGTGTCCATTACCTTGGAGTTTGCGGTATCGAGCTTGTCGATGTAGCGGTTTACGGAAGATGTGTCGCCCTTTCTGAGAGCGGCAGCAGCGTCATAAATCAGCTGGATAAGGTTAAATGCATCGCCGTCATCATCTGTTCCGCAGCCTGTTATCTCAGCACCGTTAAGGCTCATATCAAGGGCTGTGGCGGGATTTACGGTTCCGTTCTCGTCATACTTTATTCCGAGACCGATGTCAACATAAATTGGGGCAGTTCCGGGGAAACCCTTGGAGTTTGTGTATTCTGTGGGATAATTTACGGTCTTGGTGTCGGAAAGCTTGCCTTCCTTGTCATAATACTTTATGGTAGCGCCGTTTACAGCATTTTTTAGGTCATCGCCCATAAGATTTACGGGGATATCGTTGTAGCAGACTATCCTGTCCTTGGGAGATGTGCTGAAATCGGGGCTGCCATTCACGGTGAATTTGATAGTGTCGGCAGAGGTCTTGTATGCACTGCTGTAGTACGTGTAGCCCTTGTAGTTGTCAAAATCGGTTATCTCGCTGCCATCGGCATCGTAAAACTTATCTACAGTAATTGTATTGCCCGCAGCGTCGGTATATGTGCCGTCATCGTTTCTTGTGAGGGCAGCGCCGCCCATTTCAGCAGTATCGTAATCATTGCCGTAAACCTTTGTTGTGCCGTCAGCAAATGTTATCTCAACCCTTGAATGAACGGTAAAGGGGGTCTTGTCATTGCTTGCGGAGCCGAACATCTGCCTTGTGGCGAAATCGGTGTTCATATCCTGGAGCATATGCTCAGCCTGCTGCTCCATTTCAAGAGCGATGATGTCAAGCTCGGTCTGGTCCATAGTGTCCTGAACGGAAACTATCTTGGACTTTACGTTAAGATATGTCTTGTCGGCAATATCGTAAAGAGCGTCCTCGGCAGCATAGTAGAAATCCTTTGCGGTCTTGAGGTTCTCGTCATAGATATCCAGATTTTCAAGGGATTTTCTAACGTGAGCCGCCTTTGCCGCAGAGGAGGAATCCTCGCTGGCACGGTTGTATTTTCTCTGTGTAAGTATTTTTGTCTGAGATTTCAGATAGTTTGAAAGCAGTGTGTTATAGCTGTTTAAAAACGTTCCGCTGAACGCATTGTTGGTAACTCGCATCGCCAATCAGCTCCTTATCTTATAGCTTTATCAAAGACCGACCTTGCCTGTGCCGTTGATGAGCTTATCAAGGCACTCGTCAAGAGCGGATATCATTCTTGAAATAGCGTTGTACCATTTCTGGTAGTTCATCATATTAACGCCCTCTTCGTCCATACTTACGCCCATTACCTCGTCTCTTGCATCGGAAACGCTGTTCAGCATAATATTGGTGGAATCGAAGCTGCCAAGCTCGTATTCAAGGTCGCCGCCCACCTGATTGCCGTAATACTGGATAAAGCCCTCAAAGGTGAACTGGTCGGGTTCATTTCCGAACTTGTACTTTGCATCAAAGGCGGAAAGTATCTTGTTGATGTAAGCATTGTCAAGCTCATCATAATTATAATCAAGCTTGCCGTCGTCATCAACGAAGGGGTGAACGCAGCGGAGAGTGTTTTCGTTCCAGGTATCGGCAATTTTCAGGTCAGCAACATTGCCGTCATCAAGAGCGCCGCCCTCAAATTCAAAGAGCTTGAATTTGGTGCTTTCGATTGCATCATTGCGGACATCTGCAAGCGTCCGGTTAACGATATCGTCTATCTTGGTGAGGTCATCGGCAGTGAGAGCAGTCTCATCTGTAATGCCGTTGTCAGCCATATACTGAGCCTTGGTGTCATCTCTGAGCTTTGCCTCAGCCTTGTCAGCCGCCGCATTCTGCTGTTTTACAGCATCGGCAGAGCTGTTGTAATCATCGTAAAGGGCATTGAATGCCTTTGCAAATCTGTTTGCAAATGAGCGGATAGTTTCCTGATAATACTTGATGCCGTTGTAGCCGTTCTCAGCACCCTCTGCATAGCAGCCCTTGCCGTTGTACATATCAAAAAGTCCGCTTACAGAGCCGCCTGTGAGCTTGTCGGTCTCTTCGTCAACGGTTATTGCGTAGGAGGGAGCTGCTTTCAGCTGGGCAGCGGTCATATTGTTTGTGAAAATGGGGTCATAATCAACGCCCGCAGCCTTTGCATCGGCAATAATTTCCTTTTCAAGCTCGCACGCCTGTTTTACATTTCCCTTGTAGATGTAGGAATTGAGCTTGTCGATCTTGTCATTCAGATCGGGGTTTGCAATTACCTCGGGGGTTATCTCACGCTCGCACTTTGTCCACTGCTTGTCGGTGTTTGTGGTGCTGATGTGAAGCTCGGCAAAATCGTTTCTTTCGGTCTGCTCGCCTGAGAAGATTATGTCAGTCTTGGCGTATGCGTCCTTCTGAACGAGAGCAACATCTCCGAAATAAACATCATATGTTCCGTCCTGATTCTGCTTTACGTCGATGTTCATATACTGTGAAAGCTCGTCGCAGAGGTTGTTGAAGCTGTCCTTTAATTCAAGGGGACCGTATTCTATCTCAGCCTGATAGCCGTCTCTTGTGGCATAAACGTTGTCCATCTGAACATAAGCATCGGATATCTGCTTGTTGAGGGAAGCCATCTGCTTAAGGATAGCGTTAACTCTGTCATTGGTAACGAGAATATCTTCTCTTGTGGAAAGCTCAACATCATTGAGTCTCGCATCAAAATTCTTAAGCACGTTTATGACCGAATCTGCAGCGTTCATAGCTACATTTGAAAGGTCCTGTCTGTCCGCACCTGTTGAGGAGAAGGACTGGAAAGCGGCCTTTAAATTTCCGAAAATAGCCGCAAGACCCGAATCCTGATTTTCAACATCATCAAGGATATCCTCGATGTCTGCAAGAACATTGGTCTTAGCGCCTGTGTCGCAAAGCTCTGAGCTGTATCTTCTTACCTTTGCATCAAGGAGCTTGTCTCTGAGCTGGGTAACGCCCACAGCGTCAGCGCCCTTGCCCGCAAGGTTCACCTGAGTGTTGTAGCCGAGACTTCCTGCGGTGTTAGCCACGGAAACAACGTCAAGGCGCTGTCTGCTGTAGCCTTTTGTTTTAATGTTTGAGATGTTGTGTCCTGTGATATCAAGGCCTTTCTGTGCAAGCTGGAGACCGTCTCTCTGCACATAAAGTCCGAAAAATGATGAAGCCATTGTAAATCTTCCTTTCGTATTCAGGCATTTGTGAATATCTTTGAGCCTGCTGCGCTTTCTTTTCTTACTGCGCCTTTGCCGTTATATGTATCAAGCTCGCCCACGGTGCTGCGAATTTTTTTGAGACGTTCGGAAACGATGATGTTCGCCGTGTCATTTATCTCTTTTATCTTATATATCATTTCGGAAAGGGAGGCACGCTGCTCTTCAAGGCGGGACTTATATTCCTCGGGAGCCTCGCTGACTATCTGCTCAAAGGTCTTAGAGCTGTTGTCACCGAGAAGTGCAAGGCGCTGCTTTTCAAGTGCATTGCTTTTCATAATGAAAGCCTGCTCGGCGGAAAGTGAAGCGGAAAGCTTCTCAATCTCGTTCTTGTTCAGCATATCCATTTTGGAATATTCAAATTTAAGGAAGTTTCTGTAATGAGCGTTGTACTCATCAAAGAAAGCTATGAGTGCTTTATAGTCCATTTGTCCCATTCCTTTCACGAGGGTGCGGGTGCGTTTTCTTTACAGACCGAGGATAGAGTCTGCGATATCCTCAGAGGATACCTTATAGCTGCCGTCAGCTATCTTTGCGGAAAGCTCTGCCAGTCTTTCGGCGGATGCTGTGCTGTCTGCGGCGGTCTTTGCAGCGGCTTTCAGGGTGTCTGAAAAGCTTGCTCTTGCAGATGAAGAAAACTCAGCCTTATCGGTGTTCTTTCCTCTGCTTTTCTGAGTCTTGCCCGAAATGGGGCGTGAAGCGGCTTCGCTTGCGTATCTGTATGCGTTCAAAGCTGATGTATAGTTCTTTATCTCCATAATATCTCCACCTTTCCGTGGTAAAATTTATATCTGTGCATAGTTATCCCGATGCTCTACTATATATATCGGCAGTAATATTAGAAAAATTTAGCCTTTTGGGAGATTTTTTTGATATGACAATAGTTTTTATATACTATATGTATATTATCTGTCTCTTATACACATCTCCGAGCCCACGAGACGCTACGC
>CAMBJF010000003.1 GCA_945867875.1 uncultured Ruminococcus sp.
TATTTAGTCGCTTTATATAAAATTTTTCAGAAAGTTTTGTGCGAAGTTCCAACGAAATATTAGACATTTCTGAAAAATCTGTAACTTTTTTTACGTGAAGCCAGTTAAATATCTGCTCCGCACGGAATTTCTTCTCTCCCATAGCGTCAAGCTCTATGATGATTTCATCGAGAGACAGGGATAAAATATCAAGCTTTTCAGTCTCCACGGGAGCCTTCCTTTCTCAGTCGGCAGATGAAGAAACCGTCTCCGCCGAAATCCTTTGCAAAAACTGCGGTCATAAATTTGCCTTTGAAAAAGCTGCCCATTTCCTCGGGAAATTTCTCCCCGTGAAACTCGCCGTGCTTTTCAAGGAAAGCCTTGACCACACGTTCATTTTCATTGATATTCACCGTGCAGGTGGAATAGACGAGAAGTCCGCCCTCTTTTACATATTCAGCCGCCGCCGAAAGTATCTCAAGCTGAACTCTCGGCAGTCCGTCAGCATCGGAAAGGGGCTTGTAGCGTATCTCTGGCTTTCCCCTTATAACTCCATAGCCGCTGCACGGAACATCGCAGAGCACTCTGTCCGCCTTTGGCAGACTGTCATTATGTACCCTTGCGTCATTGGTCATAGTTTCAATGCACCGAAGTCCGAGACGTTCTGCGCCCTGCCTGATAAGACCCGTCCGCTTTTCGTGAAGCTCGCAGGCGATGATCCTGCCCTTGTCATTCATAAGCTCCGCCATTGTAAAGGTCTTGCCGCCTGGGGCTGCGCACAGGTCAATGACCGTCTCCCCCGCCTTGGGATCAACTGCCTTGCAGCACAGCTGTGACGAATAGTCCTGAGCGTGATAATTTCCCGCCCTGAAATCCTCGTCATTCTCAACATCACGGAGATTTTCACATATGACCGTGTTTTCGTCAAGTGGGCTTACATATGCCCTGACACCTCTCTGTGAAAGGCTTTCCGCAAGAGCACCGCCGCTTGTTTTCATCGTATTTGCCCTCAGCGTGCATATAGACGGGAGCAATGCATTTTCAAGGAGCGACACCGCATTTTCCTCGCCATACCCCTCGCATATGCGTCTTACAAGCTCCTCGGGGCAGGAATATTTAACGGACATCTTCCTATATTTGTCTCCCTTGACATCGGGGATTGCCTTGCCGTCTCTGATAATGTTTCTCAGCACCGCATTGACCATTCCCGCAGCGGAAGCCTTTTTAAGCTTCTTGACCAGCTCTGCGGATTCGCTTACAGCAGCACTGTCGGGAACATTGTCCATATAAAGGAGCTGATACGCCCCCATCATAAGGGTTATCCTGACCTGCTTGTCGAGCTTGTCAATTGGCTTTGAAAGGTATTTTGAAAGGAGATGCTCAAGAGTTATCCGCCTTTCCACAACACCGTAAAAAAGCCTTGCCGCAAACGCTTTGTCACGCTCCGAAAGAGGGCAGTCCTTAAAAACGCCGTCAAGGGCAATATTTGAATATGCACTGCCCTCAACTCTGTCAATGAGCCTGTAAGCGGCAAATCTTGCGGACATAAGATCACTCCAAAATTCAAATTATCTTCTTCGTCTGCCTGAAATAACGAGCAGACGCACAAGGCTGAGAAGTGCGGAAAGCATTGCCGCAACATATGTCATAGCCGCAGCCGTAAGCACACTTCTTGCGCCCTTCATCTCATCATCTTCAAGGAAATGGGAGAAGCGGAGAGTTTTCAGCGCCCTGCCGCTGGCATTGAACTCAACGGGCAGCGTTATCGCCTGAAAAAGCACCACCGCACAGAAAAGAAGTATTCCCGCAGTGATAAGGAAATCCCATGACAGCACAAGTCCGAGGATAACAAGGGGCGTGGAAAGGCTTGAACCGAAGCGTGTAACGGGGATTATAGCGTTTCTTATCTTAATGGGATAGTATCCCTCGGCGTACTGAACTGCGTGGCCTGCCTCGTGAGCCGCAACGCCCACAGCCGCAACAGTGGCACTGCCGTAAACATCGTCCGAAAGGCGGATAACATTGGCTCTCGGGTCATAATGGTCGGTAAGACTGCCGCTTATGTGCTCGATGCGGACATTTGTAAGACCATTTCTGTCAAGTATCTCACGGGCAGCGTCCGCCCCAGTAAGACCTCTGCTGTTTCTGACCTTGCTGTATTCAGAAAATGCAGATTTTACCATTATCTGCGCAACGATGCTGAAAATTATCGCAGGGATAAGAATGATTATAGTGCTGTCCCAGTACATAAAAATCTCTCCTTAAAGCTTATTTCCTCTCAGGTAATCGGCTGTTTTCATTCTCTTTCCGCCCTCTGCCTGCACCTCGGTAAAGGTGATGCCGAAGCCGTCACCGCAGACAACGGTGAATTTATCCTTATCGCATATCTCTCCCGCAGAGCCGCTGTGATGGATGCCGTCAAGCTCGCTGCGGTAAATTTTAAGCTTTCTGCCTGCCACATTCGCCACCGCACAGGGCCAGGAGGAAAGTCCTCTTATCTGGTCGTGAATCTCCTTGGCGGTCTTTGTGAAATCAATGGGGCAAAGCTCCTTGGTAAGTCTCGGAGCATAGTTTGATAAGCTGTCGTCCTGCTTTTCAGGGTGAACATCTCCCGACTTTATCGCCTTTACGGTGTCAAGAAGCACCTTTGCGCCAAGCTCGGAAAGCCTGTCGTGAAGCTCGTCGGCAGTCTCGTTCTCGCCTATTTCAAGAGAATCCTTTATGAGCATATCTCCCGTGTCAAGTCCCTCAGCCATTATCATAGAGGTAACGCCTGTGACCTTTTCTCCGTCAAGTATGCACCACTGGATAGGCCCTGCGCCTCTGTATCTCGGGAGCAGCGAAGCGTGGATATTTATGCAGTATGTCTTTGGGATATCGAGTATCCTTTTGGGCAGGATCTGACCGTATGCCACAACCACGATAAGGTCGGGAGCAAGCTCTTTCAAAAGCTCATATGCATTATCGGCGTCCTCGCCCTTTTTCATACTCACAGGCTGATACACGGGAATATTCTGTGACACCGCATATTCCTTGACAGGAGGCGGGGTCAGCTTGTAGCCTCTTCCCTTGGGCTTGTCGGGCTGAGTGAACACAGCCTTGACATTTTCGCCGTTTTCAACAAGCGCCCTGAGACAGGGAACGGCAAAATCGGGAGTACCCATAAAAACAATATCCATTATGCACTGCTCCTTTCCGAAAACGGCTTATCTGCGAGCCTTTTTGACCTTTACTTTTTTGCTCCCACGTTCCTGAACGTCCTCAGGGCGGACAAATTCCTCCACCACATCGGTGAAGAGCTGACCGTCAAGATGAGCGTTCTCGTGGCATACGCACTGAGCGCCAAGGTCCTCAAAACTCTCTTCATACCAGTTTCCGTCTCTGTCCTGAGCCTTTAAAACAACGTGCTTGGGGCGGGTAACATATCCCCACTTGTCGGGGCAGGAAAGGCAGCCCTCCATAACACGCTGCTTGCCGCTCTGCTCCTTTATTTCGGGGTTTATAGCCTCGATTTTTCTCATCTGCCGGGTCTCGGGGTCTTCAAGGTGCATTATAAAGATACGTCTGCACATTCCCACCTGAGGGCCTGCAAGACCAACGCCCTCTGCCTTGTCGAGGGTCTCGTGCATATCGTCAAGGAGAACGTGAAGTTTTTCGTCAAACTTTTCAACAGGTCTGCATTTTTTTCTGAGAATGGGGTCGCCGTCAATATATATATTGCGAAGTGCCATTAAAATTATCCCTTTCTGAAATTATTACTTCGAAAATCGCTATTTATAGCGTTATCGCTGTTTACAGCGATATATCGCCATTCATATCAATGTACACCGATATCCCACGATATTCGGGGAGCTTGGCGGTGTCCGTCCTTATGCCGCTGATGAAGCTCCTGAAAGAAGCATTGTTGCGGCATTTTATTATAATACGGTATCTGAATTTGCCGTTTATTTTTTCAAAAACGCATTTCGAGGGTCCGAGAACTCTCACTGGCATTTTTTCGGGCAGCTCTTTTATCCTCTCGGCTATCTTTTCCGCAAAAATATCGGCAGCAGATGATGTTTTCCCGTCATCTTCCCCCGAAAATCCCACTGCGCAGATGTCGCAGAACGGCGGATAGATAAGTGCCCGCCGCATGGCTATCTCCTGCTCGTAAAAAGCAGTGTAATTCTGCTGTGCGGCAAGATTTATGACGTAATGGTCGGGGGCATAGGTCTGGATTATCGCCCGTCCCCTTGAATTTCCACGGCCGCTTCGTCCCACCACCTGCGTGATAAGTGAAAACGTCCGCTCATAGCTTCGGAAATCTCCCGAATAAAGGGACTTGTCCGCATTCAGCACGCCAACAAGGGTGACATTCGGGAAATCAAGACCCTTTGCTATCATCTGAGTGCCCACCATAATGTCATACTCGCCGTTTCCGAAAGCCGTGAACCGCTTGTCATAGGCGTATCGGGAATAGGTGGTGTCAGCGTCCATTCTGAGTATCTTTGCGCTTGGGAAAAATTCCGCAAGCTCGTCCTCAAGGCGCTGAGTGCCCATACCCATAAGTCGCAGCTTTGAACTGCCGCATTTGGGGCATCTGTCGGTGTAATCCTGACTGTAGCCGCAGTAGTGGCAGATAAGGCGGTTGTTTACCTTGTGATAGGTAAGGGGTATGCTGCAATTTGGGCAGGACACGGGTTCCTTGCACTCGCTGCAGGTTATGAACGTGTGATAACCTCTGCGGTTGAGAAGCAGTATCGACTGCTCCCCTCTTCGGAGATTGTCGTTTATGCCGCTTACAAGCTCCTCGCTCAGCACACGCCCGCTGCCTGTCATATCAATTATCTCAGCCTTGGGCATTGCCGCCTTTTCGTTGGGGTCGGCACTGTATCTCTCAGGCATTACAAAAAGCTTTGTCCTGCCTTTCTGAGCGCTGTAATAGCTTTCGATAGACGGTGTTGCCGAAGCTGTCAGCAGCACAGCATTGTGATATAAGCATCTCTGCGCCGCAGCGTCCTTTGCGTGATATCTGGGGCTTGATTCGGATTTGTAAGTCCGCTCCCCCTCCTCGTCCATAATAATGAGACCGATGTTGTCAAGGGGAGCAAACACAGCGCTCCTCGTGCCTACAACTATCCTGCACTGACCCGATTTCACACGCTTGTACTCATTGGACCTCATCGAAAGGGAAAGTCCGCTGTGGAGCACCGCCACCGTTTCCCCGAAAAGTCTGCGGAAACGGTTTAGCGTCTGCGGAGTCAGAGATATTTCGGGAATGAGCATAATAACGTTTCTACCCGATTTCAATGTGTGGTCGATGAGCTTTGCAAAAACAGGTGTCTTGCCGCTGCCCGTAACGCCGAAAAGCAGCGCAGAAGCAGGCTTGTGCTCATCTATCATACGGGAGATGCCGTCAAAAGCATTCTGCTGATAACGGTTCAGCGTAATATCATCAACATTGTCCCGCTCAGCGGTCTCGGGAGTTTTCAGAACTTCATAATCAAAAAGCTCCGCCGCCCCGCTCTTCACCATATTTTTGACTACCTGAGCCGTGCAGCCGCACATATAACAAAGCTCCCTCACCGATGCACAGCCCTCACGCAGCAGCACCTCCGCCGCAGCCCTCTGCTTGGGAGTGAGCTTTATATCCCTTTCGGAATACTCGGGGGTGAGCCTTACCATACTTACCGTATCGTCACGCACCCTCTGCTTTGCAAGGTCTGTCTCTTCGAGAAAGCCTTTTTCCATCAGCTCGGCAGCAGACCTGCCGTCCTCGGAGATCATCATAGCAAGCTCGCCGCCGTCATCGGTCTCGGAGGCGGAAAGATACAGCCCCATAGCCTTTTCGGACAGCTCGCCCTTTTTAGGCTTTTTCTGTGAAAGCCTGTATTTCTGAACAAAGCTTACGCCAAGCCCCGGGGGGATAAGAGTCCTGAACGCCTCGTAATAGGTGCAGAAAACCGTTTCCCTGAGCCATAAAAGCAGCCTCAGCTGTTCATTGCCGATAATGGGCATTTTGTCCACAACGGAGCTTACCGCCTTCAGCTTTCCGATGTCCTCAGTGTCGGGGCAAACCTCAACGATAATGCCAACCCTCCGCCTGTCGGAGCGTCCGAAGGGCACGATGACCCTTGAACCGCAGACAGCCTTATCCGCAAGCTCTGCGGGAACGCTGTAGCTGTAAGCCTGATCGAAAGCAAAGGAAGTGCCGCTCACGCCCACACGGACAGATAAACCGTTCACTATTTTATCAGTATGTTCCCTCGGTGGACTTGCCGGGCTTTACAGAGGGATCCTCAACGATGATGAACTTTCTTGCCGCAAACTCGTCAACAGCGGTCTTTACGGGCTTTTCCTCGAGGGTCATATTTTTCTCGGAAAGCTCGTCAGCGATCTCTCTTGCACGCTTTGCAATGCCGATAACGATGGAATAATAGCTTTCGCCGTGGGTAGCGATCTGATTCATAGCAGGTCTTAACATAACGCAAAACTCCTTTTAAAAACGTATTTTTATATTATAGCATATTTTTATGAAAATTGCAACCGTGATTTATTTTCCCAGAACACTGTCGATAAGGTCTTTTGAGCGCTTTACGGTAAGCTTTTCGGCTTCTACAGCCTTTATAAACTCAGAAACGGCGGTGTCAAGGTCATCATTTACGATAACATAATCGTAATTGTAAGCCTTTTCTATCTCGCCCCTTGCCTCGGCAACACGCTTGGCGATAACGTCGTCAGTCTCCGTTCCGCGCTTTTCAAGCCTTTCCTTAAGCGTTTCCACAGAAGGGGGCAGGATAAACACAAACACAGCCTCGGGGCAGCTCTGCTTTATCTTCATAGCGCCCTGTACCTCAATTTCAAGGATAACATCCTTGCCCTCGGCAAGCTTATCCTCAACAGCCTTTCGGGGAGTTCCGTAATAGTTGCCGCAGTACTGGGCATACTCTAAAACTCCGCCCGAAGCAATGAGCTTTTCAAAATTCTCCTTTGAGGTGAAGTGGTAGTTCACTCCGTTTACCTCTCCCTCTCTGGGCGCACGGGTGGTCGCCGAAACGGAGTAGTAAAAATTATCATTTTTCAGAACCTCCGCAAGAAGCGTGCCCTTTCCGCAGCCCGAGGGGGCGGAAACAACGATAAGAAGTCCTTTTGACATTTATATCAATCCTTTCAGAGCGTTATTCACTCTCATTTTCATCTTCCGCAGCCTGTGGCATATCCTCCACACGGCCTGCAATAGATGAGGGCAGGACTGCCGACAGGATAACGTGGTCGCTGTCCATTACAAGAACGGATTTCGTCTTTCTGCCGTAGGTGGCATCAATGAGCATACCTCTGTCCCTTGCGTCCTGCACTATTCTTTTTATGGGCGCAGATTCGGGGCTCACCACTGCGATAAGCCGCTCTGCCGAAACTGCATTGCCGTAGCCGATAGGAATAAGCTGCATAAAAATGTCTCCTTATTCGATATTCTGTATCTGCTCTCTTATCTTCTCTATCTCGGATTTAAGATCAACAACTATCTTTGTAACGGCGATATCCTGTGCCTTTGAACCGATAGTGTTGGCTTCACGGTTAAATTCCTGAATGAGGAAATCAAGCTTTCTGCCAACAGGCTCATCAAGGGCAAGCATATCTCTCAGCTGACGGATATGGCTCTTGAGCCTTACAGTTTCCTCCGCAACGGCGGTCTTGTCCGCAAATATGGCAGCTTCGGTAACTATCCTCTGCTCGTCGATGTTCTTGTCCGCAAGCACCTCGCAGAGCCTTGAATACAGCTTGCTGCGGTAATTCTCGGCGGATATGGGGGAAAGTCTCTCAACCTCGTCCACAAGCCTTTCGATGATGTCGGCACGTTCGAGAACGTCTTCTTTCATCTTAAGTCCCTCTGCCTCACGCATAGAGATGAACTTGGAAACAGCTTCGTCCGCAACAGTCTTCACGCTGTTCCATATCTGCTCCTCGTCATCGGCAGTCTTTCTCACGGTGAATATGTCGGGGAGCCTTACGAGCTGGGATAATGTCAGGTCATCTGCAAGACCAAGCTCCTCGCCCACGCTGCGCAGAGCGTCAACATAGCCCTTTGCCACAGCCTTGTTTATCTCGATAAGAGTATCCGCAGCTTCCACAGCGGCAATGGACACGCTTACCTCCACCTTGCCCCTTGATATCCTGCCGTTAAGGAAGCTTTTGAGTTTTTCCTCAATATATCCGTAGGCTCTGGGAACTCTGGCGGAAAATTCGTAGTAGCGGTGATTGACAGAGCGTATCTCAACGATGATATCTCTGCCGTCGATGATCTGTTCGGCTCTGCCGAAGCCTGTCATACTTTTTATCATAATGGGTTCCTTTCATCGGGAAAAGTCTCCCGAAATCGAAGTTATCGGATAACGCAACGGCAAATCCGTCCGCAGCCTGCGTATGCTTTGCCATAGCTTATTTTATTATACCATAGTCTCCAATATAAATCAAGGGTTTCTTCATAATTGTTCATAAATATATTACAATCAGGCAATACATTTATAAGTGCGGTGGGTTAAAATTAATATGTATAATTATATTCACAGATAATATGCTGTTTAGTCTTATATTGAAAGGACGATAATCTTGAAAGACGGATTTATCAGATGCGGCTGTGCAGTGCCCGACCTCAGAGTCGCAGACTGCGCATACAACGCAGAAGAAATTATAAAAGCGGTAAAGGAAGCGGCGGCAAATGAATGCTCCCTCCTTACCCTCCCCGAGCTGTGCATAACAGGCTATACCTGCGGCGACCTTTTTCTCTCAAAGGTGCTCCTTGACGGTGCCGAAAATGCCCTGCTCCATATCCTTGAAGAGACAAAGGACACCGACATCATATTTATTGCCGGTCTCCCCCTCTCCCACGCAGGAAAGCTGTATAACTGCGCCGCTGTGTGCTTAAACGGACGTGTGCTGGGCTTTGTTCCGAAGAAAAATATCCCCAACTACTCGGAATTTTACGAAGCACGCCATTTCACCCCCTGGGACGGCGGCTTTGAGACTGTCCCCGTTATCCGCTTCAACACTGTTATGGGCAATATGACCTTTGCTTCATACGATGACCCTGACTTTGTTTTCGGCGTTGAGATATGCGAGGACCTGTGGGTGCCCTCATCGCCCTCCGATGAGCTTGCCAAAAGAGGCGCCCTCATTATCTGCAACCCCTCCGCCTCCGATGAGGTCATAGGCAAAAAGGAATACCGCCGCAAGCTTGTAGAGATGCAGAGTGCAAAGCTTGTCTGCGGATATGTTTACACCGACTGCGGCTTTGGCGAATCCACTCAGGATATGATATTCTCGGGTCACAGCCTTATCTGCGAAAACGGCAGTCAGCTCACCGAAAGCAAGCCCTTTGAGGGGGGCATTATCTACGGCGACATCGACCTTGAAAGGCTCTCAGCAGAGCGCCGCAGAATGTCCACATATCCCCATACCGAAAATGCGGGAAATGAAAGATATTTCAAGCTCAAAGTCCCCGACATAAAGCTCGGCAGGCATTTTGCACCTATGCCCTTCGTGCCTGCCGACAGGAATGACCTTGCCGCACGCTGCGAGGAGATACTCACTATGCAGGCAACAGGTCTTGCCACACGTCTGAGACACATCAACGGAAAAACTGCCGTTATCGGTCTTTCGGGCGGTCTTGACTCCACCCTCGCCCTTATCGTCACCGTTCACGCCTTTGATATGCTCGCCCTTGACAGAAAGGGCATAATCGCCGTAACGATGCCCTGCTTCGGCACAACAAAGCGCACTAAGAGCAACGCTCTTATCCTTGCTGAGGCATATGGCGCATCTATCCGTGAGATTGACATTTCCGCCTCCGTCCGTCAGCATTTTAAGGACATCGGTCAGAGCGAGGACGTTCACGATGTATCCTACGAAAACGGACAGGCACGTGAGCGCACACAGGTGATTATGGACATTGCCAATATGACAGGGGGCATAGTTATCGGAACAGGCGACCTTTCCGAACTGGCTCTCGGCTGGGCAACATACAACGGCGATCATATGTCGATGTACGGCGTTAACTGCTCCATACCCAAGACCCTTGTCCGCCACCTTGTTTCCTATGAAGCTGACAGGAACGAGGGACAGCTTTCAGATGTGCTGAAGGATATCCTTGACACACCAGTTTCACCCGAACTTCTCCCCCCTGCCGAGGACGGCACTATCTCGCAGAAAACCGAGGATATCGTAGGACCGTATGAGCTGCACGACTTCTTCCTTTATTATACAGTCCGCTGCGGATTTTCTCCAAAGAAAATTTTCCGTATCGCAAAGGCCGCTTTTGCAGGCACATATGCCGATGAAGTCATTCTCAAATGGCTCAGGACATTCACAAGAAGATTTTTCAGCCAGCAGTTCAAGCGCTCCTGTCTCCCCGACGGTCCCAAGGTGGGTTCTGTCACACTTTCTCCCCGTGGTGACTGGAGAATGCCCTCAGACGCTTCGGCGGCTCTGTGGCTAAAGGAGCTTGACGATATAACAACAGAATAATATCGTCGGAAAGGAGCAGTTTTTATGAAGCTCAGAGAAATTTCCCTGCGGTATCTGCGGGGTCAGAAAAAGCACACGATAATGACGGTCATCGCCATTATAACCGCAACTGCATTTATGACGGTAATGCTTGCGGCTGTGTCCGTGTACCGTGCCGCCGCCCTCAATGTTTGCAGGGAGGAGAACGGTACATATCACGTTGTTTTCAACGGCCTTGACAAAGATCAGCTGGTGTCGGTGCGCAGTATGGACATTTTCAGCGAAACACAGATATACAGCGTTTCCTCATACACAAGCAGTGTTGACGTGGATTACGGTCAGATGAAGTCCGAAGATGCTCAGATGGAATATCTGCTGTTAAACGGCAATCCCGTCAATGATGTTTTCCTGCGTTTCAAGGCGGGAGAGCTTACGATGCTGCCCCAGAATATGAACACGGTTTTCGAGGGCAGGCTTCCCGAAAAGGACGGCGAGATAGTTCTCAGCGCACAGAGCACCTATCTTTGGGGATATCCCGAGCTTGGTGATACTGTCACAGCCCGGCTCGTGACCTGCAAGGCAAAGTCCGACACGCCCCAAAGCGTTGACGCTCCACGGAGTGTTGACACTCCCCGGAGTGTTGACACTCCCCGGAGTGTCGAGGGCATTCCACAGTATCTTTCCGATGCTTTTGACATTACCGATGTGACCGACATCAGCTTTACAGTTGTGGGCTTCTCCGAAAACAGCAACATCGTTGACTATTCGGACACCCGCCTTAAGTCATATTCAAATGATACGGACAATCTCCTTGCCCGCTTCTCCGACAAGACAAATGACCTTTACTGGGATATGCACTATGCTTTCAAGGACGCAGGCTATGAGATAGATGACTTCAGCTATGGTCTCAACCAAGAGCTTCTTGATCTTGAGGGCAAGGGCGTTACCGCAAAATTCTCTCAGGCTGTATTTTTCGGAATAGTTTATCTTGTGATACTCTTCCTTATGTTCTGCGTGAGAATGGTCATAGACAACGCCTTTGAGATATCTTCCCGTGAAAGAATAAAGCAGTTCGGACTTCTCAAAGCCGTGGGTGCATCAAACAAGCAGGTATTTTCACTGGTGGTCTGGGAGGCTGTCTACCTTGCAGTCCCCGGAGTTATCATAGGAATACTTCTGGGCACAGGCTGCGCTGCGGGACTTTTCGGCATTGTGAAAAATCTCCCATATCTATCCGACAGCTCCGCAAATTTCGATATGAGGGATATGCTTGTTTTTGATATAAGACCATATGTGTACATATCCTCCGCTGTCATCGGCGTGCTGTGGGTAGTGATATCCGCCGTATCCACGGGTATGCGCTCAATAAAGTCATCACCCGTTGAAGCTATGAATGCGGCGGGTAAGCGTGACAAGGTAAGGATCCCGAAGCACCCCTCGGGACTCGAAAAGGGCAGGAGCTTTATCGCCGCATACTCCGCTCTCAGTATCAAGCGAAACAAGAAAAGATACATCATCACAATGGTGTCAATGGTAATGAGCATCGTGCTTTTCACCACATTTTCCTATGGCGCACAGCTTGCCAATGACAAGATAACCACTGAGTTTGATGAGGAAAGAGTGCCCAATGATTTCGCTGTGCAGACATATACGCTGAGCCCCGACGCTATCCACGAAAGCACCGACAAAATGATCTCCTCGGGATATTTTGAGAATGTTCAGTATGACTGCATTCTGAAATTCCGTCTTTCCAATGAAGCCCTGAACATAACCGAGGGCACTCCCCCATATGAAGACGGCGCAGTTCTTACGGCTGTTCACCCCGTGAGCCGTGAGACATTTGAAAAATACATACGCCCCGACAGCGGGATCACCTATGACGAACTCGAACAGTCGGGAGCTATGCTCATTGACCCTGTGATGAAAGACAAAAGCGGCGCAGAGCTTTACACCTTTGCGCAAAATGACACTATCCCCGAAACCATCACCTCTGAGCCTTTTATCGACAGTATGGTATTCTTCCTTGACGCTGTTACGATAAATGCAGGGGGAACATATTCCACCGACCTGAGAACATATTATTCCTGCAACGGTCTTGCTTCGGCTGTTATGGCGGAAGCTCCATTTGAACAGCTTGTGTCGCAGATAGGCATTGACAGCTCCTCATCTCAGGTGGAGTACAACGGTCAGAAGTACACCCTGTTTTCAAGAACGATCTTTGCAGATGCCGCAGACGGAATGGAGAACGAAGCGAGAAATTACCTTAACAGAAATTTCTACAACAGCTTCACGGACAATGCCGAAGATATGGCAAAGGCTGTTTCAAACCTCGGCATCGTCAAGACAGTTGGATATTTTGCGGTGCTCATAATCTCCCTCATAGCGGCGGTGAACATCGTGAACATTATTTCTTCCAACGTTATGGGCAGAACATCGGAGCTCGCAATGCTCAGAGCCTGCGGAATGTCGGATAATCAGCTTCATAAGCTTGTTCTTTCCGAGAGCCTTATCTATGCCGCCCTTGCAAGCTTCTCTTCACTGCTTGTAGTGGAAGCGGCGGTGTTTATAATACAGATACCTTTCAAGAATCATTTCCACGATCTTGATATGGACGACTTCGGACTGAAAATGTCCGCTGCCGCACCTCTCAAATATATACTCATCGCAGCAGCGGTATCGTTCATCGTTGCGGCGGCAGCCTCCTATGTTCCTGCAAGACGGATAATAAAGTCGCCTATCGTTGAGAATATAAGAAATTCCGAAAATCAGTAAAAAGCAACAGCCCGTTCGATGTGATACCGAACGGGCTGTTTTATATTAGTTCCAATATTTTTATGACCGCAAAAACCACAGCGGCTGTCTGCAAAATAATTATGGCGGGAAGTCCTATCATAAACCGCTTGTGGAGGGTCTTGTGCCTTATTGTTCTCATTGTGATATACATTGCCAAAGCTCCCCCAAGAAGTGCCGCTCCGAACAGCTTTTTCTCAGGCACACGCCTGCTGCCTTTTACCGCAAGACGCTTGTCGGAGCAGGTGAGCATAATGCTGTAAAAGCTTATGATGAGCAAATATATGAGCACACCGATAAGGAAATTTTGGGATAAGATAAATTCTTTCATCACTTTTTCCACGTTGCCTTTGAAAACAGCAGGAGCATAGGGAAAAGCTCCAGTCTGCCCGCAAGCATATCAAAAATAAGCACCAGCTTGGAGGGCGTGGAGAAGAAGCCGAAATTTCGTGAGGGTCCCACAGCTTCAAGTCCCGGACCGACGTTATTTATGGCGGCACTGACGGCTGTAAAATTGGTTATAAGGTCGTGACCGTCAATGGAAATGACCGCCGCCGATGCCATAAACAACAGCACGTAGCAGACAAGATAGCTGTTTACCGAGCGGACGACCTCGTGCTCTATGGGCTTGGAATCCATTGTTATTTTTTTGAGCTGCTTTGGGTGTATCATCACCTCAAGCTCCTTGGCAAGGCCTTTGAAGAGAATTATTATTCTCGTTATCTTGATGCCGCCGCTGGTGCTTCCCGCACAGCTTCCCGTAAGCATCAGGAGCACGATTATTGTTTTGGATAGCTGTGGCCAGAGGTCAAAATCAACGGTGGAATAGCCTGTGGTGGAGATTATGGAGGCAACGGTGAATGACACGTTTCTGAGGGTGTCTCCGAAGGTGTCATAAAAGTCTCTCAGGTTAAAGGTTATAATGGCTATGGCAAAGAAGATTATGCCGAAATATACCCTTATTTCCTTGTTGAAGGCTTCCTTTATCCTGCCTGTGAGGATAAAATAATAGGAGCTGAAATTTATGCCGAACATTATCATAAAGACGGTTACGACTATCTGAATGTAGGGCGAATAGCCTGCAATACTGTCATTTTTTATGCCGAAGCCGCCTGTTCCGGCTGTGGCAAGGGCGGTGTTCAGTGCATCAAACACACTCATATCTCCGAAAAGCAGGAGCACAAATTCAATGAGGGTCAGAACGAAATATATGGAATAAAGTATTAGCGCAGTGGTCTTTACCCTGGGCACAAGCTTGCTCACTGACGGACCGGGGCTTTCTGCTTTCATAATGTGGATATTCTGTCCGCCGCTCAGGGGGATAAAAGCCATAATGAACACGAGAACGCCCATTCCGCCTACCCAGTGGGTAAAGCTTCGCCAGATGAGCATTGCTTTCGGAAGATGCTCCACTTCAGCAAGAATGCTTGCTCCTGTGGTGGTGAAGCCCGAGACTGTCTCGAAAAGCGCATCTGTGAAGCTTGGGATAGCTTCCGAAAATACAAAAGGCAGGCAGCCGAAAAGACTGAGGACTATCCAGCTCATCGACACGATAACAAAGCCCTCACGGGAATAAAGCTCCGTGTTTTTGGGCTTTTTCCATATGAGCAGCCCCCCTGCCGCAAGGCACACAGCCATTGACAGAAGAATTGCGAAAAAGCAGTGCTCGCCGTAGATAACTGCGGTCACAAGAGGGATAAGCAGGAACATTGTCTCGAAAACAAGTATCCAGCCGAGGAAATATTTTATCATACGAAAGTTCATATGCCCTCAGCTCACCCCTTTTTCAGAACATCGGTGATATCGTGGAGCGCCATTATTTCGGAAACGATGACCACGGCATCTCCCGGCATAAATTCATCGTGACCTCTGGGGATAATTACCTTTCGGTCACGGAGTATCGCCGCAACAAGGACATTTTTCTTGAAGCTGAGCTCGCTGAGGGGTATCCCCACAATTGGCGACTGCTCCTTGATGATGAACTCCGCCGCCTCGACTTTGTCCTTGATGACGCTGTAAAGGGTCTCAACGTTGCTGCCGATGGTGTTTTTCATCGCCCTGACATAGCGGACGATGCTCTCGGCGGTAATGTGCTTGGGATAAATTATAGTATCAAGGTCAAGCTGATTTACCACCTCGTCGAAGTCGATCCGGTTTATCTTGGTGATGAGCTTGCCCTTGCTCTTATTCTTTGCAAAAAGGGAAAGGAGGATATTTTCCTCGTCAAGATTGGTGAGCGCCACAAAGCCGTCGGTATTTGAAAGTCCCTCTTCAAGAAGTATCTCCTGATCCACTGCGTCGCCGTTTATAACGGTAACATCGGGAAGAGTGGTACACATATCCTCGCAGGTCTTTAGGTCTTTTTCGATGACCTTTACGGCAATATCGGAGCGGAGGAGGATATCCGCAAGATAATGGGTTATCTCGCCGCCGCCGACCACCATAACGTCCCTCACGGAGCGCATTTTATACTTTATTTTATTGAAGAAATCGTTTGCCTTTCTCGGCGATGCCACAACGGAGATAACGTCCTTTTCACGGAAAACGAAATCACCGTTTGCTATGTACGCTTCGCCGTCACGCTCGATGGTGCAGATGAGGACATCGCATTTGAGCTTCGTAACAACGTCTTTGACAGCCATATCCACAAGGGGGCTGCCCTCGGGGAGACGGAATTTTATAAGCTCCACCCTGCCTTTGGCAAATGTATCTATTTTTATAGCCGAGGGGAATCTAAGTATTCGGGCAATGTGCTGCGCCGATTCGTACTCGGGGTTTATTATCATTGCAAGACCCAGTTCGTCCTTTAAAAAGCGGGCTTCCGAACTGTACTGGGGGTTTCTTACACGGGCAATGGTATGGCAGTTACCTGCTTTTTTGGCGATAAGGCAGCAGAGGAGATTGAGCTCGTCCGAACCTGTCACGGCTATTAGCAGGTCGGCTTTGTCAACGCCCGCTTCACGCTGAATATGCTGTGTTGCGCCATTTCCCACCACGCCCATTATATCGTGACGGCTTATGACCTCGTTCACCTTTGAGGCGTTCAGGTCAATGACCGTAATGTTGTTTCCGTCGTTGTTAAGCTGGACAGCAAGGGTCTGTCCGACCTTTCCGCAGCCGACGATGATTATATCCATAATGCAGCTCCTTTTGTAATGTCACAAAATGCCTGTGAATCATATGTACATTCTATACCTTTTTACTGCAATTGTCAAGCTTGATGAGTCATATATTGTAAAGACGGCGTAAAAAACAAATCTATGAAATTCACGAAAAATTTATATTTCTTATGTTGAATTATGTTGAAATTTCAGAACATTAGTGCTATAATGTATATTGTTAAACGTTTCCGAGATGTGATTTTACGCATTATTCCGGCAAAGAATTGACATTAAATGTCAGAGAAATGCAGGCGAATCAAGCTGTAATTTTGTTCGTTATCATCATTTTGCAGAGTTAGCATCTGCTAAAACTGTTAAATATGTTACATTCTGCTATGCAGTTTGTTAAATTTTTGACAAGTGCATATTTTATGTGTTTTTTCTCTTGATTTTTTTTCTCGGGTGTGTTAGCATAGATATAACGAGAAAATTCTGTCTTTTTGTCTGAAATCAGGTGATCACAGGGGCAGGATCTTCGCAAATATTTAAGTCTGCGAACGAACTTCCGATCGCACAAAAAATACTCACAGAAAGCGGGAAATGATTTATGAGCAACAAAGTCACTATTATCGGCGCAGGCAGCGTCGGCTCCACTATTGCCTATACTATGGTCGTTGACGGCATAGCTTCCGAGATCGTTCTTGTTGATATCAACGACAACAAGGCTCACGGCGAGGCTATGGATATCGTTCAGGGCGTTCCTTTCTGCTCCCCCTGCTCCATTTATGCAGGCACATATGAGGACGCTAAGAATTCTGACGTTGTTATTCTTACCTCCGGCGTTGCAAGAAAGCCCGGTCAGTCTCGTCTCGAGCTGGCTCAGACAAACGTTAACATCACAAAGTCCATTATCCCCCAGATAGTTAAGTATGCCCCCAACGCTATCTATATCATCGTAAGCAACCCTATCGATATTCTCACATATCAGTTCTACAAGACCTCCGGTCTTCCCGCTAACCACATCATCGGTTCGGGTACAACTCTCGACAGCATCCGTCTCCGCACAGGCCTTGCAGAGACCTTCAACATCAGCCACCAGAACGTTCACGCTTATGTATTCGGTGAGCACGGCGATTCTTCCTTCGTGCCTTGGTCTCTCGCAAACATCTCCAGCATTCCCATCGAGCAGTACATCGCATGTCTTCCCGAGGACAAGCGTCCTGTAGTTGACTACGCTGCTATCGAGGAATACGCAAGAAAGTCCGGCGGAAAGATCATCGCTAACAAGGGTGCTACTTTCTATGCTATCGCTATCTCAGTATGTCATATCTGCAAATGTCTCTTCAGCGGCATTGACACCAACCTCACCGTTTCCACAATGATGAACGGCGAGTACGGCATCAGCGACGTATGTCTCAGCACACTCACTGTTATCGGCAGAGACGGCGTTGAGAGCAAGCTCAATGTTCCTCTTACCGACGATGAAGTTGCTAAGCTCAGACACAGCGCTGACTGTCTTAAGGACGTTATCAAGAACATTCAGTTCTGAGACCTATAACTTAACAGGCGGCAGTCTGCATATAACTGCCGCCATAAGTTATGTATGGATATGTTTAAAATTAATCTTTACATAAAGGAGTACATAACCAATGGAATACCGTATTGAACACGATTCTATGGGCGAAGTTAAGGTTCCTGCCGACAAGTACTGGGCAGCTCAGACCGAAAGAAGCCACGAGAACTTCCTCATTGGCGTAGGCATCGAGACTATGCCCAGAGAGATCACAAAGGCTTTCGGCTACCTTAAAAAGGCTGCTGCTATGGCAAACCATTCTCTTAAGCCCGAAAAGATGACTGATGAAAAGCTTGCTGCTATTTCCAAAGCCTGCGACGAGGTCATCAGCGGAAGCCTCAACGACCACTTCCCTCTCGTTGTATGGCAGACAGGAAGCGGAACCCAGTCCAATATGAACGCTAACGAGGTCATCGCAAACAGAGGCAACGAAATTGCAGGAAGCAAGCTTCTTCACCCCAACGATGACATCAATATGAGCCAGTCCTCAAACGATACTTTCCCCACAGCAATGCACATTTCCGCTGTTATTGCCATTGAGGACAAGGTTATCCCCGCAGTTGACGAGCTTATCGCTACATTCAAGCGCCTTGAAGAAGAGCATCAGGGCATCGTAAAGAGCGGAAGAACTCATCTTCAGGACGCTACACCTATCGCATTCTCTCAGGAGATCAGCGGCTGGCGTTCTTCTCTTGAAAAGGACAAGAAGCTCCTTGAAATCGCTCTTCCCGAGCTTAAAGAGCTTGCTCTTGGCGGTACTGCCGTTGGAACAGGTCTTAACACTCCCAAGGGCTTTGATGTTAAGGTTGCAGAGGCTGTTTCCGAGCTTACAGGCAAGGATTTCAGGACTGCTCCCAACAAATTCCATGCTCTTACCAGCAAGGACGAGATCGTGTTCGCTCACGGCGCACTTAAGGCTCTCGCTGCCGATATGATGAAGATCGCTAATGACGTTAGATGGCTTGCCAGCGGACCCAGAGACGGTCTCGGTGAGATAACCATTCCCGAAAATGAGCCCGGTTCTTCCATTATGCCCGGCAAGGTAAATCCTACTCAGTGCGAGCAGGTCACAATGGTTGCCGTTCAGGTAATGGGCAATGATGTTGCAGTTGGTATGGCTGCAAGCCAGGGCAACTTTGAGCTCAACGTATTTATGCCCGTTTGCGCATACAACTTCCTCCAGTCCGCAAGACTTCTTGCTGAGTCCATCACTTCCTTCAACAAGAACTGCGCTGTCGGCATCAAGGCTAACAAGGAGAAGATGCACCACAATCTTCACAACTCCCTTATGCTCGTTACAGCTCTTAACCCCTACATCGGTTATGAGAATGCCGCTAAGACCGCTAAGAAGGCATTCAAGGACAACATTTCCCTTAAGGAAGCCTGCGTAGAGCTTGGTTTCCTCACAGCTGAAAAATTTGACGAGGTGTTCCACCCCGAGCAGATGATATAAATTAACGAAAGGATAAAAGCTATGATTTACAGTTACTATCCGGGCTGCACTCTGAAAAACAAGGCTCAGGACCTTGACAGATATGCCCGTCTTTCCGCACAGGCGTTAGGCTTTACGCTTGAGGAAATCGAAAACTGGCAGTGCTGCGGCGGCGTTTATCCGATGGCAAAGGATGAGATCGCTACAAAGCTTTCTTCGGTAAGAGCCCTTGCCGACGCCAAGGCACACGGCAGAGACCTTGTAACTCTCTGCTCTGCCTGTCACAATGTCCTTAAGCAGGTCAACAACGATATGGCCACTGACGAGGACATCCGCACCAGAGCCAACAACTATCTGAAGCTTGACGAGGAATATCACGGCGAGACAAAGGTGATCCACTACCTCGAAGTTCTCCGTGATGTTGTGGGTTTTGACAAGCTTAAGGAAAAGGTCGTAAATCCCCTTAAGGGCAAGAAGATCGGCGCTTACTACGGCTGCCTGCTCCTCCGCCCCGGCAAGGTTATGCAGATGGACGACCCCGAAAATCCCAAGATAATGGAAGACTTTATCCGTGCTATCGGCGCTGAGCCCGTTATCTATCCTATGAGAAACGAATGCTGCGGCGGCTACCTTGCCCTCGAGGACAAGGACGCTGCTGCAAAGAGAAGAAATGCAGTTGCATCAAGCGCTTCGGGCTTCGAGGCTGAGATGATGGTAACTGCCTGTCCTCTTTGTATGTACAACCTTAAGAAGAACGACAGCAGCGTTCCCGTTTACTACTTCACCGAGCTTCTTGCTGAGGCTCTCGGCGTGAAAGAAAACTAAGGAGGCAGGAAGATGGATAAAAAAGAAGAAATTCTCCGCATAAGCGGCGTCAATGTCCGCAAGTGTATGCGCTGCGGCAAATGCTCCGGCACCTGTCCTTCCTATGATGAGATGGAATATCACCCTCACCAGTTTGTTTATATGGTAGAGTCGGGAGACATTGAGCCTCTTCTTAAGAGTGAGTCTCTTTACAAGTGCCTTTCCTGCTTTGCCTGTGTCGAAAGATGTCCCAGAGGTGTTGAGCCTGCTAAGGTCGTTGAGGCTGTGAGACTTGCAGCTATCAGACAGAAGGGCAACAATCACCTTAAGGCTGAAGCAGTTCCCGAGCTTATTGACGATGAAACTCCTCAGCAGCTTCTCGTCAGCGCATTCCGTAAATACAGTAAGTAAGGAGGAGAAAGATCAATGCATAGAATAGGCGTATTTGTATGCCACTGCGGTACCAACATTGCAGCTACTGTTGATGTCAAGGCTGTTGCAGAGGCTATGAAGCAGGAGCCCGGCGTAGTTTTCTCCGTTGAATATCAGTATATGTGTTCCGAGGGCGGTCAGACTATGATCCAGGACGCTATCAAGGAACAGAAGCTCACAGGCGTTGTTGTCTGCTCCTGTTCTCCCCGTATGCACGAGGCAACCTTCAGAAAGGCTGCTGCTAAGGCGGGCATCAACCCCTATATGGTTGAGATCGCAAATATCCGTGAGCAGTGCTCCTGGATTCACAAGGACATTATGTCCGCAACAGAAAAGGCTGTAATTCTTGCAAGAACTGCTGTTGCCAAGGTTCAGCTCAATGCACCTCTTATCGCAGGCGAAAGCCCTGTAACAAAGCGTGCTCTCGTTATCGGCGGCGGTATTGCGGGTATGCAGACTGCTCTTGATATCGCTGAGGCAGGCTTCGAGGTAGATATCGTTGAAAAGCAGCCCACTATCGGCGGCAAGATGACCCAGATAGACAAGACCTTCCCCACACTCGACTGTGCTTCCTGTATCCTCACACCTAAAATGGTTGACTGTGCTCAGAATGAGAAGATACATATTTATGCATACAGCGAGGTTGAAGAGGTAAACGGCTTCGTAGGCAACTTCACAGCCAAGATCAGGAAAAAGGCTCGTTATGTTGACACAACTAAGTGCACAGGCTGCGGCGTATGTACTGAAAAGTGTCCTCAGAAGAAGGTTCCCAACGAGTTCAACCTTGGTCTCAACACAAGACGTGCTATTTACATTCCCTTTGCTCAGGCTGTTCCCAAGGTTGCTACGATTGATGCCGATTACTGCACAATGCTTAAGACAGGCAAGTGCGGTGTCTGCTCCAAGGTATGCTCCGCAGGCGCTATCGACTACAAGCAGCAGGACGAGATCATTGAGGAAAAGTACGGTGCAATCGTTGCAGCTACCGGCTACAACCCCATCAAGATCGACAAGTACGATGAATTTGCATATTCTCAGAGCAAGGACGTTATCACTTCTCTCGAGCTTGAAAGACTTATGAACGCCGCAGGTCCTTCCAGCGGTACTCTCGTAAGACCCTCTTACCTCGATAAGCAGGACGATCCCAAGGCTCACCCCAAGACCATTGTGTTCGTTCAGTGCGTAGGCTCCAGATCGGACGACGGCTGCGGAAAGCCCTACTGCTCCAAGATCTGCTGTATGTACACTGCTAAGCACGCTATGCTCATCAGAGAAAAATATCCTGACACCAACGTTTATGTATTCTATATAGATGTACGTACCCCCGGTAAGCTCTTCGATGAGTTCTACCGCAGAGCCGTTGAACAGTACGGCGTTCACTACATCAAGGGTATGGTCGGCAAGGTAGCTCCCCTGCCCGACGGAAACCTCTCCGTTCAGGCTTCCGACCTTATCGCAAACAAGCAGCTCCATATCAATGCGGACCTCGTAGTTCTTGCTACTGCTATCGAACCCGACAAGACCGCCCGCTCCGTTGCTACAATGCTCAGAGCAAGTATGGACACAAATGACTTCTTCACCGAGGCTCACGCAAAGCTTCGTCCCGTTGAGAGCCCCACAGCAGGCGTATTCCTCTCAGGCGTATGCCAGGGACCCAAGGATATCCCCGAGACTGTTTCTCAGGCAAGTGCCGCTGCCGCTAAGGTTATCGGTCTTCTCGCCAAGGACAAGCTCACAGGAAATCCCTGCGTTGCTCATTCCGATGAGCTTATGTGCAACGGCTGCTCCTCCTGTGAAAAGGTTTGCCCCTACGGCGCTATCACCTATTCCGACAAGGAATTCAGACAGCCTGACAGAACTGTGGCTATCCGCCGTGTTGCTTCCGTTAACGAAGCTGTTTGTCAGGGCTGCGGAGCTTGTACAGTTGCTTGTCCTTCGGGCGCAATGGATCTGAAGGGCTTCTCCAATAAACAGATTATGGCGGAGGTAGATGCAATATGCAAGTAAACGAAAATAAGGAATTCAGACCCAAGATCGTTGCATTCTGCTGCAACTGGTGCTCCTATGCAGGCGCTGACCTGGCAGGCACCAACAGACTTAATTATCCCGCAGACGTTAAGATAATCCGTGTACCCTGCTCCTGCCGTGTTAACCCTATGTTTATCCTCCGTGCCTTCCAGAGAGGCGCTGACGGCGTTATAATGTGCGGCTGCCACCCCGGCGACTGCCACTACACATCGGGCAACTACTTCGCAAGAAGGCGTATGACTCTCCTCTTCTCTATGCTCGACTTTATGGGCATCGAAAGAGAGAGAACAAGAGTTGAATGGGTCTCCGCTGCCGAGGGTGCTAAATTTGCCGCTACTATGAACGAGTTCGTTGAGACCGTTACCAAGCTCGGCGAGAACAAGAGATTGGAGGATCTGAGATGCAAGAAGCAGTGATCAAGCGTGCCAAGGAGCTTCTGGCTGACGGTACTGTAAACCGTGTTGTCGGCTGGAAATCAGGCGAATTCGCTTACGATACAACTCCCGCTGTTTTCACATCAGCTGAGGAGCTGGACGCAGATTTCATCTACAATGATTTCTGTGCGCCCAATCTTTCCAAGTACATCATCAAGGAATCCCGCAAGGAGGGCAAGCTCCTTGTATTCCTGAAGCCCTGCGATACATACAGCTTTAACCAGCTTCTCAAGGAGCACAGAATTATCCGTGAAAACGTATATATCATCGCTGTTCCCTGCACAGGCAAGGTTGACGCTGACACTGTAAAGTCCAAGGGCGTCAAGGGAATCACAGGTATGGAGAGCGACGGCGAGACCGTTACTATCCACACTCTCTATGGCGACAAGACTATGCCCAAGTCCGAAACTCTCGGTGACAAGTGCCGCACCTGCAAGAGCAAGAAGCACGTTATCTTTGACGAGATCATCGGCGAGGACGGCGAGGTAAACAACGACGGCGCTCGTTTTGAGCTTGTTGAAAAGCTTGAAATGATGACTGCTGACGAGAGATACGAGTTCTGGAGAGGCGAGCTTTCCAAGTGTATCCGCTGCAATGCGTGCCGTAACGTATGTCCCGCTTGTTCCTGCGAGAACTGCGTATTCGATAACCCCAATTCGGGCATCGCTCAGAGAGCCGCTACTGATTCCTTCGAGGAGAATATGTTCCATCTTATCCGCTCCTTCCACGTTGCGGGCAGATGCACAGACTGCGGCGAATGCACAAGAGTATGTCCTCAGAACATTCCCCTCCACCTCATCAACCGCAAGTACATCAAGGATATAAACGAGTTCTACGGCGATTATCAGGCAGGCTCCGACCTTGAAACAAGAGCTCCGCTCAATGCTTACACATTCGGCGACTGCGAGCCCAATATCGTATATAAAAGAGGGGGTAACGAATAATGTTCAAGCTTCCCGTTGAAAAATTAAATGACTTCTTTGCAGCTATTGCTTCCACTCAGTCACTTTATATGCCAGTTGACGGCAATGACGGCAGAGCAAGCTACAAAAAATGGAGCGACGGCGTTAAGCTCAGCAATGCTCTTAACACCGTTAGAAGCGCAAAGGACTTTTTCTTCCCCCAGACCGAAAATCTCTGCGACTTCAACAGAAACGGTCTGAACATCGAGATCATCGACAACAGAAAGGAAAGCGAGGACTTCGTTGTATTCGGCGTTCGTGCCTGTGATGCAAGAAGCTTCACTATCCTTGACAAGGTTTTCCTTGTTGACCCTGTTGACAGCTACTACGCTACAAGAAGAGAACACGGCACCATTGTTACAATGGCCTGCACAGCTCCCGAAGAGAACTGCTTCTGCAATGTTTTCGGAATTGACGCTGCTGCTCCCGAGGGTGACGCTGCCTGCTGGCTGACTGCCGATGCTCTCTACATCAAGGCTAACAATGAAAAGGGCGAGAAGTTCATCGAGTCCGTCAAGTCACTTCTTACCGAGTGCGGCAGCGAGGCTGTTGAGGCTCAGCAGAAGGAGACCAAGGCTATTATGGAAAAGCTCCCCTTTGCAGGCGTTTCCACCGAATATTTCAGAAAGAACACTCTTCTCGAAATATTCAACTCCGACAAGTGGGCTAAGCTTTCCGAGTCCTGCCTCGGCTGCGGAACCTGCACATTCGTATGCCCCACCTGCCAGTGCTACGACATCAAGGACTATGACACAGGTCACGGCATCAAGCGTTACCGTACTTGGGACAGCTGTATGTACTCCGACTTCACCAAGATGGCTGCTGCAAACTCCAGAAACACTCAGCTTCAGCGTTTCAGACAGAGATTTATGCACAAGCTCGTTTATTTCCCCGACAACAACAACGGTGAGTTCGGCTGCGTAGGCTGCGGACGCTGCCTGTCCAGATGCCCCATTTCAATGAACATTATCAAGGTCATCAAGACTTTCGGAGAGGAGTAATGAATAATGCTGAATGAAACTTTGATCCCCAGACTCGGCGTTGTTACTGATATCCGTCAGGATACTCCCGACGTCAAGACCTTCCGTGTTGTGGGCACAGACGGAAAGAAGCTTTTTGAACACATTCCCGGTCAGTGCGCAATGCTTTCTATCCCCGGCGTGGGCGAGGGTATGTTCTCTATCACCTCTTCCCCCACAAACGAAGAATTTATGGAATTTTCCATCAAGAAGTGCGGCTGCCTTACCTCCTGGCTCCATATGATGGACGTTGGTCAGCAGATCACCGTAAGAGGTCCTTACGGCAACGGCTTCCCCGTTGAATCCGACTTCAAGGGCAAGAACCTCCTCTTCATCGCAGGCGGTATCGGTCTTGCTCCTCTCCGCTCCGTTATCAACTATGTTCGTGACAAGCGTGAGAATTACGGCACAGTTCAGATCATTTACGGTTCCCGTTCAAAGGACGACCTCGTTGACTATCAGGAGATCATCAACGAGTGGATGAAGGATGACGGCATTGAAGTCAACCTCACCATCGACCGTGAGCAGGAAGGCTGGGACGGTCACGTTGGATTCGTTCCCAACTACGTTAAGGAGCTCAACCCCGACATCAGCAAGACTGTTGTTATGTGCGGTCCTCCGATTATGATAAAGTTTACTCTTGCAGGACTTAAGGAGCTTGGCTTCAACGAGACTCAGGTATTCACCACTATGGAGCTTCGTATGAAGTGCGCTATCGGTAAGTGCGGCCGCTGCAACATCGGCAACAAGTATGTCTGCAAGGACGGACCTGTATTCAGATTTGACCAGCTCGACGAGCTGCCTAACGAATATTGATTAAGGAGTGAAGTTCACGATGGAAAATATGGTAAATATTTATCTGTTCGGCAAGCAGTACAGCGTACCTGCAAGCCTTACTATCATGAAGGCAATGGAATATGCCGGATATCAGCTTATCAGAGGCTGCGGCTGCCGCAACGGTTTCTGCGGTGCCTGTGCAACTATCTACAGGATCAAGGGTGAGCAGGAGCTCAAGACCTGTCTCGCTTGTCAGACTCAGGTGCAGGAGGGTATGTACATCGCTACTCTGCCCTTCTTCCCCCTTGTTAAGCAGATCTATGATATAAACACTGTTCCCACAACTCAGGCTGTTATGATGCAGCTTTATCCCGAAATCTATGCCTGCGTAGGCTGCAACGCCTGCACCAAGGCCTGCACTCAGAAGCTGAACGTTATGCAGTACATCGCATACGCTCAGAGAGGCGATTTCGAGAAGTGCGCTGAGGAGTCCTTCGACTGCGTAATGTGCGGCGTATGTTCTTCCAGATGTCCCGCAGGCATCTCTCACCCTCAGGTCGGTATGCTCGCAAGAAGAATCAACGGAAAGTATCTCCAGCCTAAGAGCCAGCACCTTGAGGACAGAGTCAAGGAGATAAACAACGGCGATTTCAAGGCATTCCTTGATGAGCTTATGGCAATGTCCGATGAGCAGATGCAGGAAAAGTATAATAACAGAGACATTGAAAAGTAAGGGAGGGCAATACAATGTACACAAGTGAAGAAATGCTTGCTTCGATCAAGAAGGTCGAGGCTAACAGAGCTGCAAACGCAGCATTAGAGCCCGAAAGAATGACTGCTGAGCAGAAGGACGAGGTTCTTAAGACTTACCACCCCGACTACATCGAGTCCGAGTTTGAAGAGCTGAAGATCGGCCCCAACAAGGGCGAAAAGGTTCCTCATCAGCTGGCTGACCTCCTTCAGGCTAACAGCCGTATCGATCCCGCTAAGATCGACCTCGAGCACCCCAAGTACGATGTTGACGTTCTCATCATCGGCGGCGGCGGAGCAGGTTCTTCCGCAGCTATCGAGGCTCACAACGGCGGCGCTAACGTTATGATCGTTACAAAGCTCCGTATCGGTGATGCCAACACTATGATGGCTGAGGGCGGTATCCAGGCTGCTGACAAGCCCAACGATTCCCCTGCTATCCACTATGTCGATGTTTACGGCGGCGGTCATTTCAAGGGCAAGCACGAACTGGTTGCAAAGCTCGTTAATGATGCTCCTGAGTGCATCAAGTGGCTCAATGAGCTGGGTGTTGAGTTCGATAAGGAGCCCGACGGCACAATGGTAACAACTCACGGCGGCGGAACCTCCAGAAAGAGAATGCACGCTTGTAAGGACTACTCCGGTGCGGAAATTATGAAGACTCTCCGTGACGAAGTTCTCAACCGTCAGATCCCCGTTGTTGATTTCACAGCTGCTATCGAGCTTATCCTTGACGATCAAGGCAAGGCTGCAGGCGCTGTTCTTATGAATATGGAGACCAAGGAGATAATGGTTGCCAAGGCTAAGACTGTTATCATCGCTACAGGCGGTGCAGGCAGACTTCATTACCAGGGCTTCCCTACCTCCAACCACTACGGTGCTACTGCTGACGGTCTTGTTCTCGCATACCGTGCAGGCGCTAAGCTCCTTTATGCTGATTCTCTCCAGTACCACCCCACAGGTGCTGCATTCCCTGAGCAGATCTTCGGTGCTCTCGTAACTGAGAAGGTTCGTTCTCTCGGCGCCAAGCTGGTTAACGTTGACGGCGAAGTATTTATGCACCCCCTGGAGACCCGTGATATCTGCGCTTCCTCCATTATCAGAGAGTGCAAGGCAAGACACAAGGGCATCAGCACAGGTGACGGCGAAGGCATCTGGCTTGATACTCCTATGATCGAACTCAAGAACGGCGAGGGCACTATCGAGAAGAGAATCCCTGCTATGCTCAGAATGTTTATGGAGTACGGCATTGATATCCGTAAGGAGCCTATCCTCATTTATCCTACACTTCACTACCAGAACGGCGGTATCGACATCACTGTTGACGGTATGAGCAACGTTGAGAACCTCTATGTTGCAGGTGAGGCTGTTGGCGGTATCCACGGCAGAAACAGACTTATGGGCAACTCCCTCCTGGACGTTATCGTTTTCGGCAGAAATGCCGGCAAGAGCGTTGCTGCTAAGTACAAGAATGTTACTGTTGGCAAGCTTACTCTTGACCACGTAACAAAGTTCGCTGACGAGATGAAGTCCGCCGGTATCACCTCCGACATCGTTTCTCCTAAGCTCCTCCCTGATTACGCAAGAAGAGCAAATTGAGAATAAGTAAATTTACTGTTAAAATTTTGCTTTTGTACTTTATTTTGACGTAATTTTGTAGTATAATTTAATAAGCGTTTTGTTCAAACCCCTGCACCCTTCTGCGGGGGTTTGTAACTATGTATAAGGATTGTCCGATCAAATTACAATATATTATAGTATTGTGCTTTGATCGGACCGTCTTAGAAATTATGGAGGTATCGGCGCAATGGTTCTTTTAAACGGCGTGATATCAATTACGGGTATCACCTTTCTGATGTTCATCATCTTTATTGTTGCGGGTCTCGGTTATCTGCTGGGTCGAGTTACAATAAAGGGCGTTTCCCTCGGAACTGCGGGCGTATTCATCGTCGCTCTTCTGATCGGCGCATTCTGCTTCACCAATGACGGAAGCAATCTTGTTACAACATTTGCTCTCAACAAGGGAGCTCCCGCAGAGTTTTCAAAGAATTTTCTCAAAATTATCGAAAACCTCGGTCTTATAATGTTCGTAACATCTGTAGGCTTTATCGCAGGTCCCAACTTCTTCTCAAGCCTTAAGAAAAACTTCAAGTCCTACGCTCTTCTTTCGCTTATTATCATTCTCCTCGGCGGTCTGACCACTGTATTCTGCATCAAGGTTCTTGGCTGCGGAACATCAATGGCTGTCGGACTTCTTTCAGGAGCTCTTACTTCCACCCCTGCATTCTCAGCTGCAAAGGACACCCTCAGCTCGGTTTATGCAGGAAATCCCGATGCAATTTCCGCTTTTGAGGATATCGTTACAGTTGGTCACGGTATTGCTTACCTCTTCGGCGTTGTGGGCGTTGTACTCTTCGTTCAGATCGTTCCCAAGCTCCTTAAGGCTGACATTGACGCTGAAAGAGCTAAGATCTCCTCTGTTGATACAGGTAAGGCTGCCAACAAGGGCAAATATTTTGACATCGACAACTTTGGTCTTGCTCCCTTTGCAATTGCCGTTGTTATCGGTATTTTCGTGGGCGGAATCAAAATTCCTATGGGTTCTTCCACATTCTCCCTCGGAACCACAGGCGGCTGCCTCCTTTCTTCCCTTGTTATCGCACATTTCGGTCACTTCGGTTCACTTAGTATGAAGCCTCAGAAGAAGATGCTTGAAATTTTCCGTGAGTTCGGTCTTATGGCTTTCCTTATCGGTGCAGGTATCCCCGGCGGCGCAAGCTTCGTTCAGTACTTCCAGGCTGAATACTTCCTCTACGGCGCAATTATGACCCTCATTCCTATGATCGTTGGCTTCATCATTGCAAAGTATGTTATCAAGCTTCCCCTCTTCAACAACCTTGGCGGTATCACAGGCGGTATGACCTCTACTCCCGCCCTTGGAACACTTATCAATGTTGCAAAGACTGACGATGTTGCTTCTGCATATGCGGCTGCTTATCCTATCGCTCTCATTGCCGTTGTTCTTGTTTCTCAGTTCATTATCGTACTTTTCCCCGATCCCCTCTCAATAATCGGTATGTAAAATAAACACCATCGGCTGTCTGATTTTTTCGGGCAGCCGATTTTTATGCTCTAATACTCTCAAAGTGATAAAAAAATGCTGCCCGAAATGATTCAGGCAGCATTTTTTGTTTAATATTATCATTATCAGCTAAGCTCGAACATTCCTGTGTAGAGCTGGTAATACTTGCCCTTCTGGGCGATG
>CAMBJF010000004.1 GCA_945867875.1 uncultured Ruminococcus sp.
AAATATTTATATATAGTGCAAATTAACCTGAAAGGATTGAAAAATATGTCTGTAAAATCAGGAGGAGTCAGACTGCCGCATCTGAAAGCCACGGAAAACAAGGCGACTGTCGATTTCCCTCTGCCTCAAAAGCTTGTGCTCCCTATGGCGCAGTGTATGGGCGCACCCTGCGTTCCACTTGTTAAAAAGGGAGATGCGGTCACTGTGGGAATGAAGATAGGCGACATTGACAAGCCTATGTCCGTGCCCGTTCATTCGCCCGCTTCAGGAAAGGTCACTGATATCACCGACTGGAGAATGTCAAACGGCGGTGTCTGCAAGGCTATTGTGATAGAGACTGACGGACTTCAGACTGTCTGTCCCGATATAAAACCGCCTGTCATAACCGACCGAAAGAGCTTCTTTGCGGCTGTCAGGGAAAGCGGCTGCTGCGGACTTGGCGGAGCAGGATTTCCCACTCACATCAAGCTGTCATTTGACCCCGAAAAAACGCCTATCGACACTCTTCTTGTAAACGGAGCGGAGTGCGAGCCATATATCACATCTGACTACCGTGAATTTATGGAAGCACCCGATGACGTTATCGAGGGCATTTCATACATTATGAAAATGCTTGATATACCAAAGTGCAGGATAGGAATTGAGTCCAACAAGCCTGCCGCCATTGCGGAGATGAAGAAGAAAACTGCCGACAAGCAGGGGATAGATGTGGTGGCACTGCCCTCAACATATCCTCAGGGCGCAGAAAAGGTGCTTATCTACACCGCCACGGGCAGAGTTGTTGCCGAAGGTGAGCTTCCATCAAATCAGGGCGTTATCGTGATGAACGTATCCACAATAGGCTTCCTTATGAGATATTTCCGCACGGGAATGCCTCTTATAAGCAAGCGCCTTACCGTTGACGGCGACGCTGTTCCCGATGATAAGAGCGGAAATTTCCGTGTTCCCGTAGGAACGCCTGCTTCCGAGCTTTTAAGCTACTGCGGCGCTGAGGAATACACCGAGGTGCTTTACGGCGGACCAATGATGGGAACATCACTTGATGATGCTGACCGTCCCATTATCAAGGTAAACAATGCGATACTTGCGTTCAAGTCCGTTCAGAAACCCGAGACAACAGCCTGCATACGCTGCGGAAGCTGTATCCGTGCCTGTCCCGTTAAGCTTATGCCTGTGACCCTTGAGGGAGCATACGACAGGGGAGACGTTGCGGAGCTTGAGCGGCTTAAAGTCAAACTTTGCATAAACTGCGGCTGTTGCTCCTATGTCTGTCCCGCAAACAGGCATCTTGCAGAGAAAAATCAGCTTGCAAAGGGACTTCTTATGAAAGCCGCCGCAAAAAAGAAATGACATTCACTGAAAGGATATGAAATAAAGTGAGCCTTAACGTATCACCCTCACCGCATATTCACGCAGGTATCAGCACCCAAAAGGTCATGCTTTCGGTAATAATCGCACTTATGCCTGCCTGCATTGCGGGAGTAATCATTTTCGGACCTATGGCGCTTGTAAACCTTGCGATCTGTACCGTTTCCTGCGTATTTTTTGAGTATATCCTCAGATGGATAATGAAAAAGCCCCAGACCATATCAGACCTGTCCGCAGTTGTAACGGGACTTCTCCTCGGAATGAACCTGCCCCCGCAGATAAATCCCATTTTCGGAGTTATCGGTTCATTTGTTGCCATCGGTGTTACAAAGCAGCTCTTCGGCGGCATCGGACAGAACTTTGCAAACCCAGCTATCGTCGGACGAATCGTGCTTATGCTTTCATTTACGAGCCATATGACGACCTGGAGCGCACCATTTTACTACAAAAACACAGCTGATGCCGTTTCAACTGCCACCCCTCTCGTCACAAAGGACGCAGATTATCTCTCCCTTCTCCTCGGAACAACAGGTGGCTGTATCGGTGAGACCTGTGCGCTTGCACTTATCATTGGCGGCGTTTTCCTTATGATAATCCGTGTCATAACTCCACACGCACCTCTCGGATTTATCGGAACAGTTGCCATGCTCACATTTATCGCAGGCGATGACCCGCTCTATGCCGTGCTTTCTGGTGGACTTCTCCTTGGTGCATTCTTTATGGCAACCGATTATGCCACAACGCCTCTCACAGGAAAGGGCAAGCTTATTTTCGGCATCGGCTGCGGAATACTCACTTTCGCAATCAGAAAATTCGGCAGCTATCCCGAGGGAGTTTCTTTCTCCATACTGCTTATGAATCTTCTTGTGCCCTATATCGACAGGCTTTGCGAGCTTCGCCCCGTTGGTGCAAAAAAGCCCCAGAAGGAGGGAAAAGGCGTATGAGTACGAAAGAAAAAATTATGCCGCCTCTCGTCCTGACCATAATCTGCGTAATATCCTCGGCACTTCTGGTGCTTGCATATAATCTCACCTATGTTGACACCACAGGAATAATCACAGACAAGCTTTCCGCAGGACTTACCGAGCTTTACGGCTCTGCCGATGATTTTACAATGCTTATTAACGACGACGGAACAGTCAAGACCTATGACGGTGTTACTTCAATAATTGCAGACAACAACGGCCACACTGCCTTTGAGATAACCGCTGACGGGTATTCAAAGGGCGGACTTCATCTGCTTATCGGCTTTGATGAAAACGGAGCCGTATGCGGCATTTCGATCCTCACTATCGGCGAAACTCCGGGTCTTGGCACAAAGGTTCAGGACAGCGCATATCTTGACCGTTTCAAGGGAATAACCTCCCCCGATTTTCAGGTAGACGGCATCACAGGTGCCACATATTCATCAAAGGGAATGAACAGTGCCGTTGAAACTGCCGTAAATGCCTATTCCAAGCTAAAGGAGGAACAGGGAAATGGCTGAAAACAGTAACCTTAAAGAATTTACCAAAGGCATTATCAAGGAAAATCCCACCCTTGTGACCCTTCTCGGAATGTGCCCCACACTTGCAGTCACCACAATGGCGGAAAACGGTCTCGGAATGGGCATTGCAACAACATTTGTACTTGTCTGTTCCAATGCGGTGATATCGCTTCTCAAAAACGTTATCCCAAAAGCCGTGAGACTTCCAAGCTTCATTGTAATAATCGCAAGCTTTGTTACCCTTATCGAATTTCTGATGAAAGGCTACGTTCCCGCACTTTATGACAGCTTGGGAGTGTTCCTCTCACTTATCACCGTTAACTGCATAATCCTCGGCAGAGCGGAAGCCTTTGCCTCAAAAAACAAGCTCATTCCCTCCATACTTGACGGACTCGGAATGGGTCTCGGCTTCACTCTTGCTCTCTTCCTTATGGGCTCCTTCCGTGAGATACTCGGCACAGGAAAATGGATGGGCATTGACCTCCATTTTTCCGACCCTATGACCATTTTCATTATGCCCGCAGGCGGATTTTTTGTTCTCGGCTGCATAATCGCTGTGGTCAACAAGCTTGCAAAGCGCAAGCCTCCCGAAAAGATAGGCTGTGCAGGCTGCCCCTGTGCGGACAGCTGCGCAGGCTGTGCAAATGAACACAAGGAGGATAAGTAAGTATGAAATCAATGCTCGTGATACTGTTCAGCGCAATGCTGACAAATAACTTTGTCCTCTCGAAATTTATGGGCATCTGTCCGTTCCTCGGCGTGTCGAAAAAGCTTGACAGCGCTGCGGGAATGGGTGCGGCGGTAACATTTGTAATGGTCTGCGCCACCATATGCACATATCCCGTTTACACCTTCCTCCTCGCACCCTTCGGACTTGAATATCTCAAAACTGTTGCATTTATTCTCATAATCGCACTTTTCGTTCAGCTCATCGAAATGATACTGAAAAAGAAAATTCCCTCACTTTACGAATCGCTGGGCGTGTATCTCCCGCTCATCACAACAAACTGCGCCGTTCTCGGCGTAACTATCCTCAACATCGACAACGGGTACAATTTCGGTGAATCAATTGTCGATGCCCTCGGCGCAGGACTTGGTTTCACCCTTGCCCTGCTCATATTCAGCGGCGTCCGTTCAAGAGTGGACAAGGCTGATATCCCCGAAACCTTCAAGGGCGTTCCCGCAACGCTTATAGCCGCTTCCATAGTCTCCGTAAGCTTTATGAGCTTTTCAGGAATGGTGGAAGGAATTTTCAGCTGATGATACCTGCGGACGGGCGTGCTTCCGTCCGCATATACCAATGAAAATAACCTTGATCTGAAAGGATTGATATAAATGTTTGAAGCATACATTTTTCCCATTCTGCTTTTTGCGGGAATGGGCATACTTGCAGGCGTGCTGCTCACCGCTGCTTCAAAGATATTTGAAGTTAAGTCCGACCCCCGTGTTGATGAGGTCAACGAGGCTCTCCCGCAGGTAAACTGCGGAGCCTGCGGATACAGCGGCTGCTCCGATTACGCCAAGGCAATTGTTGAAAAGGGCGAGAAACCAAATCTCTGCAAGCCCGGCGGAGCAAATTCAGCGGACAAAATAAGCGAGATAATGGGTGTTAGTGCAGGAGCGGCTGAAAAGCAGATAGCCGTTGTGCGCTGCTCGGCTGACTGCGAAAGCAAGAAGCAGAGCTTTGAATTTGAAGGCGAGCTTACCTGTGTGAACGCCAAGCGCTTTTACGGCGGTATGTGGGGCTGCAAATTCAGCTGTCTCGGTCAGGGCGACTGCGCAAAGGTCTGTCCCTCGGACGCAATTGTGATAAAGGACGGTCTTGCAAGAATCGACAAATCCGAATGTATCGGCTGCGGAATGTGCGCAAAGGTCTGTCCCAATGATGTGATCGAGATTAGAAAAATGGCTCCCACCGCTGATGTGCTGTGCAGCTCAAAGGATATGGGCAAGGCTGTGAAAGCAGTCTGCGGCAAGGGCTGCATCGGCTGCAAGCTTTGCGAAAAGCAGTGTGAATTTGACGCAATACACGTTACCGACAATATTGCCCGTGTAGATCACGACAAATGCACTGCCTGCGGAAAATGTGCGGAAAAGTGCCCTGTAAAGGTAATTACAATGGCAAAGGTCTGATACGGATATATACATTCAAAAATTCTCCTGCAGCTGCGGGAGAATTTTTTTGTCACATTTCGGTGTCGTGCTGCATTTTTATAGTGAACATTGAAAGGGGGCAGGGGAAGAACAATGGAATTTAACGATATAATTGACCGATATGGCGACCTTGTTTACAAAATTGCATTTATATACACGGGCACAGCCTCAGACAGCGACGATATTTTTCAGGAAACCTTTTTAAAGCTTCTGTCCCACAAGGGTGAGTTCAGAGATGATGAACATATAAAAGCGTGGCTCATACGTGTGACTGTGAATTTCTGCAAAATGCATCACAGAAGTGCATACAGCCGATATAAGGCAGAACTTGACGAAAATATCCCCGCAGACACAGCTGATGATGCACTTGTAAGGCAGTCGGTGATGGGTGCTGTAATGAAGCTTCCCGAGAAATACCGTGTTCCCGTGCTGCTGTTTTACTATTACGGCTATTCCTGCGAGGAGATCGGAAAGATACTTAAAATATCCCACGCAGCAGTTCGGACACGGCTTAAACGTGCAAGAAATTCCCTTAAAACCGAGCTTGAGGAGGTATGGAGCAATGAATAACAGAGAGCTTTTAAAAAATGCCTTTGATGATATAGCCCCGTCTCAGGAGCTTATCCAAAAGGTAAAAGCCTTTCAGCCCACAGCCCACAAAAGCGGTATCAGGCTTAGAAAAGGTGTCATAATTCCCGCTGTCATCATTTTTGCAGCCTGCCTCGGTGTCACCGCCGCAGCAGTTACGGGAAATATTGACTTTGAGCGAATTTTCGGCGACAGGATATATGTTGCCGACAGCGAGCTTGCCGAGGAGCTTGCAGGAAGTGTGAAAAATGTGAGCTACACCGTTTCCGATGAAGAATACGAGGTAAGCGTGGCGGGTGTGACGGGAAGCGGTAACAGGCTTTATGCCGTTATCGAAATATCACGTAAAGACGGAACGCCCGTGACCGAATATCTTCCCACCGATGATTACGCAGACTGCTGCTTCTGGCTGAGCGATTCCGTGAAGATAAAGCCGGCTGAGTCTTGGGGCGGAGGGATAGGAACGAAAATAAATTCCGATGGAAATATTATTTACACTGCTGATATTTACGCCGATTCTCCCATAAACGGAAGTGTTGTTACCGCAGAGGGCGACACACTTCTTCTGAACAACAGATATCTTGAAATAAAGGAAAGGGAAAATGTATATTACGGTATGCAGAGCGGAAAATGGGGCTTTTACAGCTATGAGACGAATGAGCCGAAAGAGGTCGATATAAGCTCCGCAGTTGCTCTCCCTCTCAAATGGAGCATAAAATTCAGATATATTGCATCGGCAAAGGCTCTTTCGGTGCTTACCTGCAAGTCTCCCAAGGAAAAGGCACCAATATATATGAACAGCTCTGCATATACGGAATGTACCGTGAAAAAAATCGAGGTCTCGTCAACAGGCGGAACAATGGAGATCGAATATCCTGCGGACGAGAAAATGCACGACCGTCCCGTGAACTGCAATGAAGTATATCTTGTTATGAAAGACGGTTCGCAGATACCTGTGAGCATAAACGGCTTCACAGGCTGGTTTAAAAACGGTACTGAGCACAAGGAGCTGAACCTTGAATACAAGCTTCCCGATGATAAATTTATGATACAATATACCGATATTTCCGAAGCTGAGTCTCTCAGCGTCAACGGCGTTATATACGAGCTTAAATAAAAAGGGAGCACAGTCGAAATTCGGCTGTGCTCTGTTTGGTTTTATTCGATTGATTTAGGTGCTCTGTCGGGTCTCATTGTCAGTGAAATTCTTTTTCGCTTCATATCCACATCAAGTACCCAGACCTTGACAACATCGCCCACCTTGACGGCTTCAAGAGGGTGCTTGATGAATTTGTTGCATATCTGCGAGATGTGAACAAGTCCGTCCTCGTGAACTCCGCAGTCCACAAAGCAGCCGAAATCGGTGATGTTTCGGATAGTGCCCATAAGCTCCATACCGGGCTTCAGGTCTTTAAGCTCCATAACGTCGCCGCTTCTGAGGAGCGGGGGAGGAAGCTCGTCTCTTGGGTCACGTCCGGGCTTAACAAGCTCCTTGATAATATCGCGCACAGTCGGAACGCCCACGCCTATCTTTTCGGAAATTGTCTCGACACCCAGCTTGTCCGCAGCAGCTGCGATCTCTTTCATCTTTTCGCTGCCGATATCCGAAGCTGTAAAGCCGCAGATGTCCATAAGCTCTGAAGCCGCCTTGTAGCTTTCGGGGTGCACTGAGGTGTTGTCAAGGGGATTTTTGCCCATTGGCACACGCAGAAATCCCGCACACTGCTCAAATGCCTTTGCACCAAGCTTTGGCACCTTCATAAGCTGCTTTCTGTCGGTAAATGCACCGTTTTCCTCACGGTATAGAACGATATTCTTCGCAACGCCCGAATTTATTCCCGAAATGTATGTGAGCAGTGACTGCGATGCCGTGTTCAGGTCAACGCCAACAGAGTTTACGCAGTCCTCAACAACGCCGCCAAGTGCCTCATCAAGCCGAGCCTTGGGCATATCGTGCTGATACTGTCCGACACCTATTGACTTCGGGTCAATTTTAACAAGCTCCGCAAGGGGGTCTTGCAGTCTGCGGGCAATAGACACCGCACTTCTCAGCGATACATCATAATCTGGAAATTCCTCTGCGGCAAGCTTTGAAGCCGAATAAACGGAGGCTCCCGCTTCGGACACAACCATATATGCAGCCTTTTGCGATGTTTCCTTAAGAATATCCGAAACTATCTGCTCTGACTCACGGGAGGCTGTGCCGTTTCCTATGGCAATGGTGGAAACATTGTATTTTTCGATAAGCTCTTTTATCTTCTTTTTGCCCTGCTCTACCTTGAATTTCTCATTGGTCGTGATGTAGGCAACTCCCGTGTCAAGCACCTTTCCCGTGCCGTCAACGACTGCAAGCTTGCAGCCTGTTCTGAATCCGGGGTCAACGCCAAGAGTCACCGTGTCCTTAACAGGGGGCTGCATAAGGAGTTGACGGAGATTTGAGGAAAACACCTTTATAGCGGATTCACTCGCCTTGTCGGTAAGCTCCGCACGTATCTCACGCTCCACCGAGGGAGAAATAAGTCTCTTCCAGCTGTCAAGACAGGCAGCTTCAACAAGCTCGCCGCACTTGCTGTCATTTTTCTTATAAGCGTTCAGGAGTATTCTTTCAGCATCGCCCTCAGGAAGAGTAACGGTCACCTTCAGCTTTTCCTCACGCTCACCTCTGTCAAGAGCAAGTATTCTGTGCCCCGCAATTTTGCTCACAGGCTCGGTATATTCATAATAATTTCTGTATGTGCCCTCGGGGTCAGCCTCTTCATTTCCCGATGAATTAACAGAGCCACGGGCATTGTACTGCCGTCTGAAACGCTTTCTAAGCTCTGCATCATCGGAAACAGTCTCCGCAATGATGTCACAAGCACCTGTAACAGCGTCCTCAGCGGTCTCAACACCCTTTTCGGTATCGATATACTTTTCAGCCTCTGCATATGGGTCAGTCTTTGGGGACTGCTCGAAAATGAGCTGTGCAAGGGGCTCAAGACCCTTTTCCTTTGCGATAGATGCCCTTGTGCGGCGCTTCTGCTTGAAAGGACGGTAAATATCCTCAAGCTCCACAAGCACTGTTGCGGCGGATATGGCAGCTTCAAGCTCGGGGGTCATCTTGCCCTGCTCGGTAATAGAATTGATTATCTCGCTGCGGCGCTTGTCGAGGTTTCTCAGATATGTGAGCCTTTCGGAAATAAGGCGGATAGTCTGATCGTCCAGTGTGCCGTGATATTCCTTGCGATAACGTGCAATGAAAGGCACTGTGCAGCCGCTGTCAAGAAAGTTTATGATGTTGTCGATGTAATCCTGTCTGACGTTAAATTCGTTGTGGAGCTGTACGTTTATTTCCATTTATCTGTTCCTTTCATTTTTCAAATACCTATAAGGTCAAAGTCGGGGGTGTATTCTTCCTTTGCGGAGGAGCGCTCCTGCATAAAGCCGTTAAAGCCAAGCTCCTGTGCAAGCTGTGACACCTTTTCATATTCATAGGTGGATATACGTCGGTTTATTTCCTTGTGCTCACAGCTTTTGTAAAATGGCGTGTACTGGCTCATAAGACTGAGCATAAAGCTGTCCTTTCCGTAAAGCTTATAAAGCTTTTTCAGGACCTCTTCGGAATCCCTGCGGTGTGTGGGCAGCACCATATGCCGAATGATAACGCCGCTTTGCATTATGCCGTTTTCGTCAAAAACAGGCTCTCCCGCAATTTCTATCATCTTAGCGATAGCCTTTGATGCATATTCAAAATAGTCGGGTGCAGCGGAGTATTTTTCCGAAAGCTCGGAGCTGTAATATTTCATATCGGGCATAAAAATGTCGATATACCCACGGAGCATTTCAATAGTTTCCGCCTTTTCATATCCGCCGCAGTTGTACGCCACGGGAATGTGCAGCTTATCACGGCACATATCCAGAGCAGCGATTATCTGCGGGACATAATGGGTGGGGCTTACAAGATTTATGTTGTGAGCACCCTTGTCCTGAAGTTCAAGGAAAATCTCCGAAAGCCGCTTAACAGTTATCTCCCTGCCAAAATTTTCCGCCGATATCCTATAATTCTGACAGAAGCAGCATTTAAGGCTGCACCCCGAAAAGAACACAGTTCCAGAACCCTTTGTGCCCGAAATGCAGGGCTCCTCCCACATATGCAGGTATGCCTTTGCGGCTCGGGGAAGAAGTCCGCCGCCGCAGAAACCCTGCGATGTTTCCCTGTCCGCCCCGCATTCTCTCGGGCATAGTGTGCATTTCTTCAGAATATCATTCATATCTGTGTGCAATAACGTCCGTGAGCACGATATCTCGGGTCATATAGTTTTCCTTCATAGGGTGCTCCTCGGAATAATCGGTGGAAAGATATTTCTTGTTGTCGTCCGCAAAAACGGTCACAACAGTGCTGTCGGGACCAAGCTCCTCACGGGCAATGATGCTGCCAAGCATATTTGCACCCGAGGAGATTCCCACGCCGATACCGAAGCGGCGGGAGAGCATCTGAGCCATAATGATAGAGTCGATGTCGTCCACGGAAACAACGGAATCGGTCTCATCAAGCTTTAAAATTGATGGGATAAACTCGTCGGAAATGCCCTGAATGCGGTGCTTGCCGACCTTATAGCCTGTTGAGAGCGTGGGGGAATTAAGGGGTTCGAGGGGATATATCCTGCAATTCGGATTATCCTTTTTAAGCCGTCTGCCAATGCCCATAACAGTTCCGCCCGTGCCCACTCCCGCAACTATGCCGTCGGCTGTGAGACCGAGAGCGGAAAGCTGACGGGATATCTCCTCACCTGTGAAAAGAAAGTGTGCCTCGGTGTTGTCCTCATTTGAGAACTGGCAGGGGAGAAATACATTTCCCTGCTTTGCAAGCTCCTCAGTAAGAGCTATAGAGCCTAAAAAGCCGCCCTGCTCCTTTGAAACGAGCCTTACCTCCGCACCGAAGCTTTTCATAAGATTGATGCGCTCCGAGCTCATCCAGTCTGGCATATAGATTATGACCCTGTGACCGAGAAAGCTGCCCACAGCGGAAAAGGCGATCCCCGTATTTCCGCTTGTTGCTTCACAAATAACGTCCGTAGGCTTTATTGCGTCATTCTCATAAGCTTTTTTCATAATGTGAAAAGCAACTCTGTCCTTGATGCTGCCCGTCATATTAAGGTATTCCGCCTTGGCAAAAATTCGTCCGGGACGGCTTTTATATGTGTAATGTATCTCCAGCATCGGCGTTCTGCCGATAAGCCCCTCGATACCGCTGAATTTATCTGTATTCATCTGTTCACCTATTACATTTTATCGAAAGCCTGCTTGATATCAGCAAGAATATCGTCAATATTTTCAAGTCCCACGGAAAGACGGATAAGTCCGCCGTCAATTCCCGCAGCAACAAGCTGTTCATCGGAAAGCTGACGGTGAGTTGCTGAAGCGGGGTGGAGAACACAGGTGCGTATATCCGCAACGTGTACCTCGTTTGAAGCAAGCTCCAGTGAGTCCATAAACTTTACCGCTGCATCACGTCCGCCTTTTATGGAGAAGGAAATTACGCCGCTTGTGCCAAGAGGAAGATATTTTTCGGCAAGCTTATGATACTTGTCAGTTTCAAGTCCGGGATAATACACAGCCTCCACCTTGTCGGACTGAGCAATGAACTTTGCAGCTTTAAGAGCATTGCTGCAATAAACGGGCATACGTACAGCAAGTGTTTCAAGACCGAGATTGAGCAGGAAAGAGGAATGAGCGGCGGGATAGCAGCCGAAATCCCTCATAAGCTGCATTCTTGCCTTTGTGATGTAGGGAACGGGGTACTGCTTTGTGTAAACTGTGCCGTGATAGCTCTCGTCAGGCTCGGAAAGGCAGGAAAATTTGCCGTTGTCCCAGTTGAATTTGCCGCTGTCAACGATAACGCCGCCGACCTGAACAGCGTGACCGTCCATATATTTAGATGTGGAGTGAACAACGATATCAGCGCCCCATTCAATGGGTCTGCAAAGATAAGGTGTAGCAAAGGTGTTGTCAACGATAAGAGGGACTCCGTGCTTGTGCGCGGCATTTGCCCAGGTCTCAATGTCGAAAACGGTAAGGGCGGGATTGGCAATAGTTTCGCCGAAAACAGCCTTTGTGTTGGGCTTGAAAGCAGCGTCAAGCTCTTCCGGGGTAGCATTTACATCGACCCAGATGCATTCGATGCCCATTTTTTTCAGTGTAAAGCCGAAAAGGTTGACTGTTCCGCCGTAAATTGAAGAAGAAGCGATAAAACTGTCACCAGCCTCACAGATGTTCAGAATTGAGAGCAGGGAAGCCGCCTGACCGCTTGATGTACACATAGCTGCCGCACCGCCCTCAAGGGCTGCTATCTTCTTTTCAACGCAGTCAGTGGTGGGATTTTCAAAGCGGGAGTAGATAAGGCTCAGCGTGGGGTCGTCAAAAACGTCCGCAACGGAATTTGTGGAGTCATAAACATATGTGGTGCTCTGAACGATAGGCATAACACGGGGCTCGCCGTTCTTGGGAGTGTAGCCCGAATGCAGGCATTTTGTCTCGATTTTTGCGGTGCTTTTGATCTCTTTCATTATTAATGACCTCCGATTAAATTTATGATATGTTAAGGTATCTGTAAAATAAACACTAAATTATAGTATAACACAGTTCTGACAAAATAAACGGCATAATTTTATGACTGAATGCTCCGAGAAAAATTTTAAAATACTCACTCAAAAACTATGTACAAATGCAAAAATATGTGTTATAATGATATATAACTATTACTACATTATGAAGGGAGCAGCGCAGCTACATATGGACGAACTGAGCGAACTGCTTATTGATAACAAAACGGACGAAAAGTTCAACCGTCTCTTCCGTTCCGCACTGAAAAAGAACCGTTTTTCGGTGGAAAAAAGAGGGTCAAGAGACTACTATATAATTACCGACGGCAATTCTTCACTTGATTTTGATGTATCATCGGAAAAATTTGAGTACGCAAGAAACAGGTCTCCCGAGGCGATAAACAAGCTTATGGAGCGTGTCATACGTGATTTCGGCATACTTGAACGAATGGTCTCGTTTACCAACGGTCAGGAGTTTATCCGTTTTACCGTTATGCGTGATGATGAGATAACCGGCGGTATGATAACCGATGATTTTATGGGCGGCTTAAAACGGGTCATATGCTATACAGGCGACAATGTTCGTTCAAGGCCGCTTTCAGAGGAATATATGAAAAAATGGGACGTTCCAAGAGAGGTACTTTTTTCCGTGGCAGACAGGAATATGTGCAGACTGCTGAAAAAGGCTGAATACAGTGACAGCACCGCAGACGGAGCAGGAACGGTCAGATGTCTTGACTTCAAAGCCGAGGGCAGCGACTTCACGGTGGCGCTTATGATGTGCTCCGAGTTCCATAATTTCATCTCCGAGCGCCTTGGTTCACGCTTTCTTGTGGCAGCTCCCTCGAAAGACACGCTCCTTGCCCTCACAGATGTGACAAACAATGTCCTTGAGCGCCTTGGCTCTGCCATAGTGGGCGAATACCGCTGGGCATCACGCCCCCTTACAACGGATATTTTCCATTACAGCTCTGCGGGAATAAGGGTTGCGGGGCATTTTTCCGAAATAGACGGTTAAAGCTTTCCGAATCGGTCAATAATCAGAAAGGAAATGAATGACAATGAGAAAAATGAGTGAACAGAAAAAGAAGAACGTTATGCGTGTGATAATGCTGATAATGGCGATAGTGATGCTTTTCAGCTTTGTGATACTTCCCCTTACGGTAAACGCCTATGCCGAGGATACGGGCGTTTCCGTAACGGTCACTGAGTTTGAAACGGGAAAGCTTTCCGCCGCCATTGAAGATGCAAAGGACGGCGCTGACCTTAACACCATAACAAAGCTTGCAGTAAGCGGGGGAGTGTTGAACTCCTCTGATTACGGCGCAATTATCGGATATCCAAACCTCGAATACATCGAGCTTGCAGGCTGCGATACGGAAAACGGCGTTATCCCCGAAAATGCTCTCCAGTCAAGAAACCAGCTCACATACATCAGTCTCCCTGCCAATACCGAAACGATCGGAAGCAGGGCTTTTTCGGGTAATCGCAAGCTTGTAAAAATTTCCATTCCTGCCACTCTCCGCACCATTGGTGATTATGCCTTTGAGGGCTGCGAAAAAGTGGAGGAATTTGCCGTTCCCGCCGAAGTGACATCTATCGGCACAGGCGCATTTTCCGACTGCAAGGCACTTAAAAGCTTTGCTCTTCCCGAAGCCATAACCGAAGTTCCCGACTACTGCTTTTCAAAGTGCAGCCTTTCTGAGATACATCTCGGACCTCAGGTCACAAAAATAGGCGAGGGTGCATTTTCCGACTGCTATAGCCTTACCGATGTGTATTTTTATGGTGACACTGCTCCCGCAATAAGCGACAATTCATTTCAGAATGTTAAGGTTACATTCCACACATATGAAAGCAATGAGGGCTTTGACGGAATGAACAACAACTTCGTTTCCGTAGGCTATGACCTCAGCGATGACAGCGAATATGTTCCTCCGAAGTCTGCTGAAACACAGCCTGCCCAGACCACAGAGGAGACTTCACAGACAGCCGAAGAGCAGGAACCGGTTTCCGAGACAGAAGCGTATGTAACAGAAGAAATCGTCTCCGAAACATCTGAAGCAGTGACCGAAGCAGCTCCCGCAGCAGCACAGCCAAGTTCATTCAGCGGAATTTCCGTTCTGATAATCGCAGTTCTGTGCGCAGCACTTGCCGTAACAGTAACGCTTCTCGTAGTAAATAAGAAGAAATAATGATTTTCAGCAGACGGATAATTTCACAGAACATTTTCCGCTGCTGATTTTTCATAGCACAATTTCCCGAAAGGAATGAATGTAATATGACAGAAAGACCTTCCGATAAAAATGCGGCAATTTCCGCACTTATAGAAAACGTTGAAAAGATAATCGTGGGCAAAAGACAAGCAATAAAGCTTGTTATCGCCGCAATGCTCACAGGTGGACACGTTCTTATCGAGGACGTTCCCGGAGTTGGAAAAACAAAGCTCGTTTCCTCAGTTGCCCGCTCCTGCGGCGGAACTTTCGGCAGAATACAGATGACCCCCGACGTAATGCCCTCCGACATCACAGGCTTTACAATGATAAACACGCAAACGGGAGCAAATGAGTTCAGAAAAGGCGCAGCATTCTGCAATTTTCTCCTTGCCGATGAAATAAACCGTGCTTCGCCGAAATCCCAGTCCGCACTTCTTGAAATAATGGAGGAGGGACAGGTGAGCCTTGACGGAAACATCTATTCGCTGCCCAAGCCCTTTATGGTGCTCGCCACACAAAATCCAGTTGAGACCTACGGAACCTATCATCTCCCCGAAGCTCAGATGGACAGATTTGTTATGAAGATAAGTATGGGCTATCCCGACAAAACGGACGAGCTTGCAATACTTGAAAGAAACGAAAGCAGTCTTACCCCAAACACCCTTGAATCTGTCATAACCTGCGAGGACATAACCGCACTGATGGAAAAGGTGCGCCTTGTGCGATGCTCGGACAACATAAGAAAGTATATCATCGAGCTTGTGAATGCTACAAGAAATGCGGAGTATATCAAGCTTGGAGTAAGCCCCAGAGGAAGCATTGCTCTTTACAATACTGCAAAGGCAATGGCGCTTATCTCGGGAAGAGCCTATGTTATCCCCGATGATGTAAAGCTACTTGCACCGTATGTTCTTGCTCACAGAATTATACTCACCCCCAAGGGCAGATCTGTCTGCGGCAGCCCCGAAAATGCTGTGAAAAAGCTTCTGTCCGAAGTGCCCGTACCCGTGGAATAAGCCCTATGAAAATAAAAAAGACAAAGCCCGCAGAGCTTATCGGCGGACTTATAAACTATCTTGCGGCGGTGGCATTAGCCGTGATATTTGCCCTTTACCTCAGCGGCAGAGTGGGCTGGTTCCTTGTGACGGCATTTGTGGCAGCACCAATAATTTCAGTGCTTATGACGCTTATTTTCGTCCGCAGGATATATGTTTCCTGTGATGCTGATATGCTCACGATGTGCAAGGGCGACAGCTGCGTTATAACAGTCAGCGTCACAAACGGCACATTTCTCCCAACGCCGCCTGTTCTCGTGGATATGACCGATACACCCGCAGTTGAAGCAGAAAATCCGTATCGCAGCATATCCGTTCTGCCATTTGATACGGAAAACTTTGAGGTGAGCTATAAAGCGAAGATATGCGGCCCTTCCAATATCGGCGTGAAGAGTATCCGAGTGTCCGATTATTTCGGATTTGTGTCATTTGAGAAAAAAAGTGCTGATATAAGCCAGATGACCTTTACCGCCGCAGTTATCCCCGATATACCCGACGTGAACCTTTCAGACCCTGTTGTGTCCCGTGCGGCGGAGCTGTCTGCATTTTCAGATGACAGCGAGGAAACTGTAGAAGCTCAGACAAGCGGCTTTGGCGGATTTCCCGGATATGAGAACCGTGAATATGTCCCCGGCGACCCCTTAAAGCGTGTGAACTGGAAGCAGTCTGCCAAAAGAGGAAAGCTGCTCGTACGCCTTGATGATGAAACGGTATCATCAGCTGTCACTGTCATACTTGACAGCTCATTTGACAGAGACAGTGTGTTTATCCCCGCAGTGGTATCCGAGGAAAAATTTTCGGGAGGAAACAGTGAAAATATTACCTGTCTTATGGCGCAGGACGCTGTTGAGCAGTCACTCGGAATGACCCGTGCACTTATGCTTGGAAACTTCTCTGTGAATTTCTATTTTACGGGCAAAAATGGATGGGAATGTTTTCCCGCAGCAGACGAAAATGATCTTGCCGCCATAAGAACAGAGCTTGCATCATACAGCTTTGCACCTCACAGCGCATCACGCTTTCCCGAGGAGGAGCTTAAAGCCCAGAAAGGCAGCGTTGCAGTTTTCTGCACCCCATACCTTGATCCTGAGCTGAACAGTATTGTTTCCCATTCAGGAGCGGAGGGCAAGGGAACATTGCAGACAGTCATATACCCATCTGCTGTTTCTCCGAAAACAGCATCTCCGAAAGGAGGAATGAACGATGAACAGTAAGCTTTTGGATTTCATTAAAGGGGATAAAAAAGAAATACTGCCTTTTGCTTTGGCAATAATCCTTAGCCTTGCGATATTTTCCGTATATTCCGTTTCTCTTTTCTCCCTCTGGTCATTGGCTGTGATTCTTGTTACCGCAGCAATGTTTATGATCTGCCGCTTTACCGACAGGCATCACGTTGCGGGTGGTATAGTCATTACAGTTCTTGTGTTTGTCCTCCTCAGAATTTTTATAGGTCTTGTGCTCGGATACGACTGGGGTGTAGGATTTCAGAAGTGGTTCCTTACAGGCGCTGATGAAGCGGAAACACAGTTTGATTATCTCCTTGCGCTGACAGTAAGCTTTGTTCCTTTCTTTGCACTCACGGTGTATTATTTTTCCTGCGTTCTTTACCGAATGTCATTCCTTACACTTGTGAGCCTTATTCCATGCGCACTGTCGGTAAAGGTGCTTTCGGAAATAAACAATACTTATATTGCCATTATTGCAATGCTGAATATCGCTGTCCTTATGATATCACTGCGTTTAAAAAGCGGGGAACGTGTATCAACGGGGCATAAAGCATCTGTGTTCTCAGCCTGTGTTTTCGGCTTTGTTCTCCTTGTTTTTTCGGCACTCTTTCCCAAAAATCCCGAAGCACGGTATTATGATGAGTTTGAACGGCTGTTTATGAACAGCGGCGATGATTCGCTTTTCAGTGATTTTTCTATTATGAGTGAATTTTCGGGCGGCCCCGATTCATTCAGAAATTTTACAAACAAATATCTTTATATGCTCTCTGGAGATAATGTGCCCTATTTCAAGCGGCAGACTTTTGATCTCTACGATTTTGATGAGCTCCGCTGGTACAGCGACAAGTATTACTCAGACCCGTATTATATAAATGACGAATGGGCTGAAAAAGTCGGAAAGCTCAGTCTTGAAAGGCTCAGGGAAAGCATTGTTTCAGCAGATAAATATTCTTCGGGGTTTGCAGATAAATACGGGCTTACAGATCTTGTAAATTATACCGATTTTACGGAAAATATCAAGGTAGTAAGTGTTATCCCTGAAAATTTCGGCGCTGTGTATTATATAACGCCCACAAGGTCCATAAACGTTATTCCTTCGGATAACAGCAATATCATTTATGTAACAAGGGGCGGAGTGTTCAGAAACAGGCTTCAGCCTCACGATTCTAAGCTTACCTATCAGGTGGTTTACTATGATGAATTTGCACCGAGATATTTTTGGCTTGATCGGGGCGGAGCAAATTTCTCCAACGATGAATGCAGGGAAATGCTCACGGAGCTTTGCACCATTCTCAGCGAAAACAATGACCCGCTGTATGACAATGCCGAAGCATTTCTTGAAGTTCACAACGAAGCAATGGATTACCACACATCTGCATACGAGGAAAACTGCGAAAGCATATCGCCCGAAATAAAGGCGCTTGCAGGGCAGATAACGGCAGGACTTGATTACGACTGGCAAAAGGCGGAAGCGCTCCAGAGCTATTTTATGGAGAATGACTATATTTACGATCTTGAATATATTCCACCTGACCCCAGCGTGGAATATTTTCTGTTCAACAGCAAGCGTGGAAGCTGTACTCATTACGCAACGGCTTTTGTCCTTATGGCACGTTCTCTTGGACTTACCGCACGGTATGCAGAGGGCTTTGCACCTGATATAACGGGCAGAGACAACGTTTTTGCGGTAAAAGACAGCTGTTCTCACGCATACCCCGAGGTGTATATCCAGAATATGGGCTGGATAGTTTTTGAGCCTACAGTTGCCTCTGATTACAACAGAAGTTCTGACATCACGGACGACACAGGCTTCAACGTAAAAATTGACTACAGCCTTGTATTTGTAATATGCGTGATATCGGGAACGGTTATGGTCATTGCACTCATTGCCATTGCGGCACTTCCCGCTATATCCGAAAAGCGTTTTGTAAGCAGGATAAGCAAAGCTTCACCTGATGAAAGCATAAAGCAGATATATCTTAGACTTTCACGAAAGACTGCCGCAAAGCTCATAAAGCACGGCGATGCACTTACGCCATATGAATTTTCCGAGCAGATCGAGGAGCTGACAGGCTGTGATACAGGTGATTTTGCATATATCACTGAAAATGCGCTTTTCGATGACCGTGCAGATGATACAGGCAGACAGAAAGCAATAAACATTTATCTGAATATCCGTGATGCGGTCAAGGAATGTATAAAACAGCAGAAAAAGCTCAGACGGAAAATTATCAGAAAGAAAGGAAGAATCAATAATGAAAAATAATTTTTGGAGCCCCTCAAAGGAGCACTGCGCCGTTATAACAGGCGCAAGCTCGGGCATAGGAGCAGAGTTTGCAAAACTTTTAGGCGCAAGAGGCTGTTTTCTTATCCTCTCGGGCAGAAATGAGGAAGCACTTGAAAAGCTGAGGGAGGAGATAGGAAAGGATAACTGCGTAGTTATCCCCGCCGACCTTTCCGATACTAAAAGCTGCATAGACCTTTATGCAAAATCCAAGAAGTACAGCCCCGATATCCTTATAAACAACGCAGGCTTTGGACTTTACGGCGAATTTACCGAAACGTCTCTCACAAAGGAGCTGGAGATGATAGATGTGAATGTGAAAGCCGTTCATATCCTTTTCAAGCTTTTCCTTAAGGATTTCACAAGGCACAACAGGGGATATATCCTGAACGTTGCCTCCAGCGCGGGACTTCTTCCCGGGCCTCTTATGAGCACTTATTATTCCACCAAAAGCTATGTGATAAGGCAGACTCAGGCGGTATATGAAGAGCTTCGGAGAAGAAAAAGCGCAGTTCACGTTTCCGTGCTCTGTCCCGGTCCAGTAAGCACCGAATTTAACGCCCGTGCAGGGATAGAGGGATTTATGAAGGGCATAACTCCACGTTACTGCGCTGCATACACTCTTGAAAAAATGAAGCAGAACAAACTGATGATAATTCCCACACTGAAAATGCAGGCAGCGTCTGCGGCGGTAAAATTTGCTCCCATCTGCCTTGCCTGTGCCGTTTCATATGTGCTCCAGAGCGGAAAGAAACGTATTGAATAATTTTAGAATATCCCCGAATATTTGCTTAAAAAAAGCGTATATTCGGGGATATTTTGCTGCGAAAGCTCATTTTACATAAATTGTCAGATTTAATTTTATCTGCATTTCCCGTTCATATTATGTATAATATCACAAAAAATACTGCACAAATTCTACAAAGAATAATTTGACATATTGAAAAAATTATGCTATAATATCCATATAGGATTTCGTATAAACGAAAGCAAATTTTATGAGAAACGGTGGTAGTGTATTGATGGACGTAGTTGAGTTTCGCAGTCTGCTTATCGAAAGCCTCAAGGATAACAGCATCAAATCCGAGCTTTTAAAGCTGCTCAGTGATGATAACGTTTCCGAACAGCTTAAAGCGTATGAAGAAAAGATCAAGGAACTTGAAAGCAGCATTGAAGCTGCTGATAAGAAATATAAGGACCTCCTTTCCGATTATAATGATATGATGGGTACATCTTCCGCTGTTAAGCTTGAATCGGAAAATAAGGACAAGAAGATAGCAGAGCTTACAAAGGCTCTTGATGATCTTAAATCGGGTGAGAGCGATGCCGAGAAAATATCCGCTGACAGGATCGCACGTCTTACAGCCGAGGTCGATGAGCTCAGAGCTGCCGTATCTTCCAAGGATACAAAGATATCCGAGCTTACCGCTTCCGAGAGTGCTCTCAAGTCACAGCTCCAGACTCTTACAGCTGCCGGTGACGATATGAAGAAGCAGCTTGAATCCTCCGGTTCAGAAAAGGATTCCGAGATCGCTCGTCTTAGTGAAAAGGTTACAGCTCTCACAACAGAGCTTGAAGCTGAAAAGGCAAAGAATGCTCAGTCGGCAAATGCAGCTTCTGATACAGCTGCACAGCTTGATGCACTTAAAAATGAAAAGGCTGCACTTGAAGCAAAGCTTGCAGAAGCATCCAAGCAGGCTGAATCTATGGCTGCCGCATCTGATGCAAAGGTTCAGGAGCTCCAGAAGTCTATTGCCGATATGGACGTTAAGGTAGTTGCCCACGTTTCCGAGATCGACAAGCTGAAAGCCGAGTCCGAGCAGAAGGATAAGCTTATTGAGGACCTCAAGAGCAGTGCAGAGTCCAAAACTGCGGGAATTGCCTCCGAAAAGGCTGCCCTTGAAAGTGAACTTGCCGATGTTAAGAACAGATACGCAAAGCTCAGCGAAGAAGTCGATACATATAAATCCACTGCATCTGCTGCGTCTGCAAAGGCTGCCGAAGCAGAGGAGAAGCTTTCCGAAGCACAGGCTGACATTGACCGCAAGGACAGCACTATTTCTCAGATAAACACCCAGCTCCAAGGTATGCTTATCCTCAGACAGAAGATAAACGAATATGCCGAGACTGCAAATGCATATGCCGAAGAGGTGGAGAACGCAAGAAATATTCTTGCTGAAAGAGACAGTACTATTAACTCTCTCAATGCAACGATTGAAGAGTTTAACGGCAAGGAAAATGAGCTTAACGCTAAAATTGACCAGTATGCCGATGCTATCAACACTAAAAATTCTCAGATCGAAGAGATCGGCAAATATGCAGAGTCTCTTAAGTCTCATGCAGAAGACCTTACTGTACAGGTGGGCGAGAGAAACAAGGAGCTTTCCGAAAAGAGCGACCAGATCGCACAGCTCCAGAAGGATATTCACGCTTACAATCTCACATTCGGCGACCTTACCAAGGTTTTCGAGAAGTATCAGAACCTTACTCCCGCAACCAAAAAGGGACTTGCAGATGTATTCAACGAAGATCTTACTGTAAGAAGCTTCCTCTCCAGCGGCGCTCAGTGGGGTCATATTCAGGCACTTTGGGAATTTGCACAGCAGAAGATAAACAACGAGGATTTCTCGGATATCGATACGCTGAACGAAATTTTCATTTACTTCCTGGATTTCCACAACAGCAGCTATCCCACACCTCTTTATGAGCTTCTTCACACCAAGCCCGGCGATGCTTTTGATGAGGAGCAGCACACAAAGATAATGACAAGAGAAGAAAGAAAAGCCGCATTCTTCGATAACAAGAAGAAAGGCTCTTCTTCCGAAGGTCCTATCAAGGAAGTCGTTCTTCAGGGATTCAGAAATCTCAGAAATGGCCGTATCCTTAAGCCTTCTATTGTTAGAGTTTAATAAAAAACAATTTCAGCCGCATTTTTCTTTATCCGAAAAATGCGGCTGTTTTGTGCGGAACTGTTATGTAGCTCCGCCTGTGCCAAGACCGAAACTGATAGAAAGAGCGTTGTTGACCTGATCCATTGCAGGAGTGTCAAGCTCTCCCATACGTTCTTTGAGCCTTTTTTTATCTATTGTACGGATCTGCTCCAGAAGAACAACGCTGTCCTTTGAAAGACCGCATTTATCGGCGTGAAGCTCAATATGAGTGGGGAGTTTTGCTTTTTCACGCTGACTTGTGATAGCTGCGGCGATGACCGTTGGGCTGTGACGGTTTCCCACATCATTCTGAACGATAAGCACGGGTCTGATTCCACCCTGCTCCGAGCCGACAACGGGGCTGAGATCTGCGTAATATATTTCTCCTCTTTTTACAGACATTTTAGTATCATTCCTTCCTTAAATTGTAGGAGATTTTTCTGTCTGTTTATATTTTTACCGTTTGCTCGTAAATTAATCATCGGCTGAGAAATTTTCACAAAACAAAGGGCATATCTGCGCTGTGGGAAGCAGCGTAAATATGCCCCTTGTTTATTTTATGCAATTGTGGATATTGATGTTACGGTGGTATAAATAAGATAAAGCATTATCACGAGCCAGGGGACAGAGGTGAAGAAATATTTCACGGTGCGTGATTTTGTATATTCGTTTGCTTCAACAAGCTTTCCGTGGGGCTTTGAGCAGTATCTTGCAATGATGACGATAGTTGCAATGACGCAGACAAGGCGGGAAATCGTAATTACTGCGGAAATTATGATAAGCGGCACAGATGCATTCAGTATCGCCGTAATATCTGTAAGGTCATTTAAATTGACTGACTGAACGACTGCAAGGAGCACAGCTGACATTGTGTTGTTGATAATATGCAGAAGCATTGACGGGATAAGCGAGCCGCTTTTTACCGCAATGTAGCTCCACACAAGTCCGATAGCAATTGCAGGGATACACTGAGTTATGTTCTGATGCATAAGTCCGAACATTACCGCCGACATAATTATGCCGAAAAGATTGCCGTATTTTCTCAGTCCTTCCAGAAGAACGCCACGGAATACAAGCTCTTCGAGAATAGGTCCCAGCAGGCAGATGTAAATATAAATTATGACATCGAGCCATAGGGGATTGCCTTTCGGGGCAATGCTTGCAGATGTGGTGCTTTCAACGCTGAACTGTGACAATTTTCCCATAGCCGCCATAATCGCAAATATGATTATGATGTTTACAAATGAAGCGGCGGTTGCAGTGCTGAATGTTATTGCTGTGGCATTCCAAAAGCCTTTTCCGCTCAGTCCCACAGTTTTAAGCTTGCTTTTTAGGTCAGCCTTTGTTATGAGCAGACCGACAGCAAGCGCCGCAATGTCTGCCGCAATGGGGAAACCATAGGAGTATATCGAGCGCATTATAGGGTCAGAGCGGAGAATTGCTTTGCCTGCTTCAATGCATTCCTTGGAAAAACCGCCGCCCATTATCATCGCCGAAACATTCATAATAAGCGTGTTCAGCCCTGTGAATACGAGCACGAGGGTTATCATTATCCATGCAAGGCGGAAATAATGCTTTCGGAGGGCTTTTCGCTCTTCCAAATCGGGTGGAGCAATAGTAGTGGGGTATGTCATCAATGCACCGTCCTTTCTGTATATCAAAAACGCTCCGAAAACGGAGCGCATTTTGTCAGCTTCTTATTATTTTGTAAACACAAGGTTTCTTTTCAGGCTCAGTGTCACTGAAACTAAAAAGCTCTCTGAAATTACGTTCAGCACTGTTAATATCACAGTCGGAAGAGGTCATAAGCGTTCCGAGGACATCTCCGACCTTAACATAATTTCCGACAGTCTTGTTAAAGACAATGCCCGCTGTAGGGTCGATATCTCCGCCCTTGACCTTTCTTCCCGCACCGAGGCCGAGGGAGATAAGCCCCGTTTTTTCGCAGCATATTTTTGTGATATAGCCCTCTTTGTCTGAAACTACCTGTCTTGTTTGCCTTGGAACTCCGAGGAGGGAATAATCGTGAAGTGCTTTCACATCTCCACCCTGAAGAGTGACCATTTTTTCAAGCGCCGCAAGAGCCTTGCCCGATGATAATGCATCTTCCGCAAGCTTTCGACATTCGGTTTCATTGCCTTTTCCTGCTGTGCAGAGCATTTCCGATGCAATTGTAACGGATATTTCGTAAAGGTCATCGGGGCACTTGCCTTTCAGCGCTGCTATTGCCTCGATCACCTCAACGGAATTTCCCACAGCCATTCCAAGGGGCTTGTCCATATCGGTGAGTACAGCCGTGCACTTTCTTCCGGAAAGACTTCCTACATTTATCATAGCTTCAGCAAGCTTCAGTGCATCGTCATAATTTTTCATAAATGCGCCGTCGCCCACCTTGACGTCAAGTACGATGCCGTCGGCGCCCGTTGCAAGCTTCTTACTCATAATGCTGGAGCATATGAGGGGAATGCTGTCAACAGTGGCGGTGGCGTTTCTTAGAGCATATATTTTCTTGTCCGCAGGCACAAGTGAGCCTGTCTGACCCGATACCGCAAAGCCTGCTTCACGGGTAACTGATATAAATTCATCGTGGGAAAGGGAAGTCCTGAGCCCGGGGATAGCTTCAAGTTTGTCAATTGTTCCTCCAGTGTGACCCAGACCTCTGCCCGACATTTTCGGAACATAAACACCGCAGGCTGCACATATGGGTGCAGCGATAAGCGTGGTTTTGTCGCCGATACCGCCTGTGCTGTGCTTGTCGATGCATACGCCGCCAAGCTCTTTTGATGGGAAATAGGTGTCACCCGAATTTTCCATTGCAAAGGTCAGTGCGGCGGTCTCCTCGGAGGTCATATCATTAAAGCAGATCGCCATAAGGAGTGCGGACATCTGATAATCGAGGATATCCCCCTTAACATATCCGTCCGTCACCCACTCGATTTCCTCTTTGGAAAGCTCGTATCCACGGCGTTTTTTCATTATAATGTCATAGGCAGTCATAGCACAGCTCCCTTTCGGCTCAGCTTACTGTAATTCCCGGGAAATAATACTGGAGTATCTGATCGTATGTATAGCCCTGCTTTGCAAGGATATTGGCACCATTCTGGCTCATTCCAACGCCATGGCCGTAGCCGTATGTAACGAATGTAAATTCGCCATCAGCGTAGCTAACGTCAAAGCACCAGCTCTTGATGCCGTATTTAAGGATATTTTCACGAATCTTTCTTCCTGAAACGGACACCTGACCGTCAACGCTCACGCTGCTTACATAGTTTCCGTCAATCCTTCCTGTGACCGTGAGCCAGTTTGCAGGGTTATCGGAAAGTGTGATGCCAAGGTAGCTTTCAAGAGCATTTTTTATGTAGCTTTCGGAGAATGTTGTTATAACGCCGTAGTTGGGGTCAGATGCCACATCAAATGGCGTTGCAACGCTTGTAAGATATGGAACAGGATTTCCGCCCCATACATTTTCTGCGGAAGCTGTTGTTCCTGCGGAAGAAGCTGTGTAAACGGTCTGAGCAACAGCACCGTTATAGTAGCAGCATTTTCCGAATACAGAGTCAACAGCCGCTCTTACCTCTGCGGGTACTTCGTGCTTTACGAGCACAGAGGGAACAAGTCCGTTTACATTGTGATACTTAACGTAGGAATATGCCGCAACAGCCTGAGCCTTGAGAGCTTCGGGGCTGAATGAGGGGGACATTTCCGTGGAAACTATCATACAAACAAGGTCGTATGCGCTTATTTCCTGAACGCTGCCGTCAAATCTTGCAGTCACCATTTCGGTTCCGTCAATGCCAACAGTTGTAAGCTCTGTTTCGGAAGAAACGGCTTCTGTAAATGTTGGAACGGTCTCGAAGAAAGTTCCGCTTGATGTGATAGTGTCTGCATCGGAGGGATAATAGCTGCTCCAAAAATCAACAGTTGTAGTTGGTGCAGAAGTTGCCTGAGTGTCATACGCTGACTGCATTTCGTTCAGCTTCTGCTGGATAGCAGCCTGAGACTGCTGTTTGTCAAGCTCTGAAAGAAGATCGGGCTGAGGAGCATTTTCATCTGCAAATGCATCATTGTTATCTACAACAGCCTCGCTGAGATTGTTTTCGGAAACGATGATATCGTCGGTGTCCTCAGGAACATTGTCAAATTCGGCATCATTCTGAGCACTATCCGCATCAGCGCCTGCACTTTCCGTAGCCGTGCTGTCCTCTGCGGAAGCAGGTACGGCAGTCGTTATCTCAGAAGCGGTATAGAGCGGTGTTGCGGTGTATGCATCAGTTTCAGCATCGTCTCTGTTTGCCTGATAATTGGGATTGTTCGCAATGTGGCTTCTTACCCTCTCATCATCAGAATTATCGGGAAGATACGCACTGTTTTTATTGTTCCTCAAAACGCCAAAGATATTCATGGGAACTTCCGCTTTCAGTGTTGAAGCTTCGGTTTCCTGCTCGGAAGTCTCGGTTGCAGTGTTGTAGTAATACTCCTTTGATATCTCAGCGTCATTTACGTCATCGACCATACAGAACGCAAACGTATAGAATGCGCCGATGGTGCACAGGGCGGCAATGCCGTTGAGAACAGCTCTCAGTTTCATAGTATTATCCTTTCTCGTATGTTTTTCTCTCTTTTTTTTAGGATCAAGTGCAGATATCCTTTGAGCGAATCAATATCACTCGTCTATATATGTACCGCCGTTATATTTATAGTAGATGGCGGGCCATTTCGGGTTGGGGTTCTTGCTGAACTTTGTTGTGTCGATGCTGTCAGCAGTTTCACCGTCTCTCAGCTTTCTTGCTACGAGAATGTGACGGGAATCGTCCCATTCGGTGGAGCAGGTGGAAAGCGTGAGATAGTCATCGTCTTCATTGCAGTCAACACCTGTGATGATGGTGCTGCGCTTGGTGATCTCGTCCATAAATTTCGCATATGGATAGTCGTCATTGAAGTCGATGTAGTTTTGATAATCGAAAAGAGGTCTGTTGTCATCGTGCTCGGGCTTTGTATTTATAACAAATGAGGAGATGATAACATAAATGTCCTCGGAGTAGTTTGTGTTGAAGTAGATAAACGGATTTTTGAGCCAGTATGCGGGGTCCCAGCGGTAGTAGTCCAGATTTCCGAACATTGTGCCGTCTTTCTGATTGTGGGCATAAAGGATAATGTTATCCGAACGCTCATAATCGGTGGCAACATTTCGGTAATCGGTAAAGCAAGTTCCGCACTGTCTCTGATTGTCGTAGAAGTTGTGGTTAAGATAATATTCGTTATCTGTGCCCTTGACAACGGGCTCGTCAACACAGTTGGGGATACGTACATATCCGATAGTGTTGGGATTAATGGCAAGCAGCTCCTGTGCAGCAGGAAGTATGGGCAGGGGAATGCGCTCCTCGGGAGTTGTCTCTGCATTATCGACGGGCTGTGTCTCAGCAGGAAGTTCATTTGAAATGACTGACTGCTGTGCCTTTTGATAGATGACTTTCAGAGTATTGTGATTCTGCTTTGCCTCGTACATCTGGTAAAAATAGTTTCCGAGAATTATTGCACAGACAATAAGCACAACTATTGATAAAAGCACAATAAGCTTGCTTATGACTTCCGAGGAGCTGTCACCCTTCTGAGGGAAAAAAGATTCCTTAAAGCTTTTCTTGACTTTATTTTTTTTGTACCTTCTGGGGGCAGAGCCTCTTGCTTCATCGCTCATTGACATATGAAATAACCTCTTAAAATTATTTTTATTTGCCGCACCCTGTTATTTATGTGTTTGCCATAGCAGTTGTCTGCTCGGTAACAGGGGCAGTAGTCCCGTTCACAGCAGATGCAGCGGAAGAAGCTGCCGTAGTATCACCGTCAGAGCTGTCGGGAACGGCAGTCTCCTCGGGAGCTGTTGTGGGGTCTGTATAGCAGGCGGCCTTGGTTCCGTTTTCATATATCGGAGCAAAGCCGAGCCTTGATCTCTCTTCGTGGTCTATTTTGAGAGTTCTCGGTGTAGTTGTCGCTTCTGTTGTGGTTTCGGAAGTGGTGGTTTCGGTCGTTGTAACGGTTGTGGTAACTGTAGTGGTCGTAGTAGTTTCCAAAACGGTCGTTGTCTCAGAAGTTGTGGTTGTTGGTGATGTTCTGCTGAGAATAGCGTCCCAGTCTATCTGCTTTGCATTTGGGTTGAGCCTTGCAGTGGAAAAGTCGATAGCGGAAACATCTTCGCCCTCACGGACTTTTCTCGCCATAACAACAAATCTCGAATCCGAGTATTCGTTGCTGCAGGTTGAAAGAACAAGGAGCTTGTCCCCGAAAACAACGTCAACAGGAGGAATTATTTGATTGCGTTCATTTACCTGACCCATATACCAGTTGAATGTGCTTTCATTGCTCAGTGTTTCGATGTAATCGTGATAATGGAAGACTTCTCCCTTGGAATCCTGCTTTTCATAAACGTTGGTCACGAAATACCCGAAAATGATGTAGTCACCGATGCCATATTCGGTATTGAATACGACCATAGGATTTTTTTTGTAAAAATCAACGTTGTTTTTGTAGAATTTCAGATTTCCGAACATCGTGCCGTCTTCCTGATTGTGACCGTAAAGAACGATGTTGGGAGATGTGTAATCTTCACTTATGGTGCAGCGGTAATCCATAAAAATGGAGCCTGCTTTGTTCTTCCTGTCATTGTATGTATGGGTGAGATAATAAACATTATCCGTGCCCTGAACAACAGGAAGTCTGATATCGCAGCCGTCAAGCTCAATAAAGCCCTTAACGTTGTCGGAAAGCTCAATAAAGCTGTCCATAACGCTTTCATTGTGCTCGATACGCTCTTCGGTGGTGGGAGGAACGGTGACTATTTCGCCGTTTTCATTTATTTCAGTGGCAACAGTAGTTGTCACCATTTCGGCAATACTCTCGGATTCCTCCTGCATTTCCTCAGACTGGATAAGAGTGCTTATAAGCATAATTCCCGCAGCAATAAAAACGCCTGTGGAAGCGATGAAAACAATCTTTCTGATAATTTCGGGAGCACTGTCGCCCTTCCAGGGGATAATCCCCTGAATGAACGGCCTTTTTTTAGGAGCTTCTGTGCTTTCAGCAGTTTCATCGGAAGCGCTCTCCGGTTCGGAAACGACTTCCTCGGCTTCGGAAGTTTTATCTTCCTCATTTTTATCATCAGCAATATTGCTGTCTGCTTCAAAGTTTTCCTCGGATTCACTGTCGGAGTGTTCTTCTTCAGCAGGGGAATCATCTGCCGATTTCTCGGGAGCTTCTGTCTTTTCAGCAGTTGTTCCCATATCTGTTCCCGTAGCGTTGATGCCCGCTTCTTCATCGAATATCACTATCATTCCGTCCTCATCGGTAACAGGTTCAGTGATAGTCGGCTTCTGCTCCTCGGGCTTGACAGCTTCATCATCAGTATTTTCTGTGTTTTCCTCAGGAAAGCTTATATTTTCTTCCTTCCCGTCGGAAATATCCTCGGGAGGCTTGTCAATGGTGCTTTCAAATCCGCTGCCGAATGCAGTGGCATCATCGAAAAATTTTGAGAAATCTCTGATATCCTTTGGGGGATCATCGGTATTTATAGTCTGTCTCTTATACACATCTCCGAGCCCACGAGACGCTACGCTATC
>CAMBJF010000005.1 GCA_945867875.1 uncultured Ruminococcus sp.
CCATATCATACACAAAAAAGCCACCCTTTCGGGTGACTTTTTCGACAGACTGAAACCGTCCCGATACGAAAATTTGTATCGGGACGGTTTTTATTTTATCATTGAAAGAAAATATTCGTAAACGTACATATCATCGCAAAGCTCGGGGTGAAAGGCCGTGACAAGCTGATTTTTATACCTTACCGCCACAATATGCCCGCCTGTTTCGCCGAGAACTTCTGCCGAGCCGATGTCGCTGATAAACGGGGCACGGATAAAGCTCATGGGTATCTCTCTGCCATTGAAGCTGTCGTGGGTGAAGAAGCTGCCAAGCTGTCTGCCGTAGGCGTTTCTTCTGACGGTGACGGGCATGGTGGCAAGATGTGCAGGCTCGCCGCCCTCGATATTCTGAGCGAGGAGTATCATTCCCGCACAGGTGCCGAAAACGGGGAGACCCTTTTCTATCTGCGCTTTTATGGGGTCAAAAAGTCCAAGCTCTCTGAGGAGCTTGCCCTGAACGGTGCTCTCTCCCCCGGGGAGGATAAGCCCGTCATATGACCTGTTTATATCGGGGAGCTGACGTATCTCAAAGCTTTCTATGCCAAGCTCGGACAGCTTTTTTTCGTGCTCCGCAAATGCGCCCTGCAATGCAAGAACTGCTATTTTTTTTGACATCACTTACCACGCTCCGCCATTAAGAGGGCAATTTCCTGCTCGTTTATACCCACCATTGCTTCGCCGAGGTCCTCAGAAAGCTCTGCAAGGAGCTTGGGATCGTTGTAGTTTGTTACTGCCTTTACGATTGCTGCGGCACGCTTTTCGGGGTTGCCAGACTTGAAAATGCCTGAGCCAACGAAAACGCCCTCTGCGCCCAGCTGCATCATAAGAGCGGCATCGGCGGGAGTTGCAACTCCGCCTGCGGCAAAGTTTACAACGGGGAGCTTTCTGTTTGCGGCAACATACTCAACAAGGTCATAGGGCACCTGAAGCTGCTTTGCTGCCTCATAAAGCTCATCGTGGGACATTGAGGAAATGCGTCTTATCTCGGACTGCATCATTCTCATATGGCGTACTGCCTGAACAACGTCTCCTGTGCCCGGTTCGCCCTTGGTTCTTATCATTGAAGCGCCCTCGTTTATACGTCTGAGAGCCTCGCCAAGGTCCTTTGCGCCGCATACGAAAGGAACGTCAAACTGAGTTTTGTCGATATGGTATCTGTCATCGGCGGGAGAGAGGACTTCGGACTCGTCGATGTAGTCGATCTCGATAGCCTGAAGTATCTGAGCCTCAGCAAAATGACCTATCCTGCACTTCGCCATTACGGGAATGGAAACGGCTGCCTGAATGCCCTTTATCATCTTGGGGTCGCTCATTCTTGAAACGCCGCCTGCCGCTCTGATGTCAGCGGGGATACGCTCCAGCGCCATTACCGCACAGGCACCCGCAGCCTCTGCTATTTTTGCCTGCTCAGGGGTGGTTACGTCCATAATTACGCCGCCCTTGAGCATCTGGGCGAGGTTTCTGTTCAGCTCTGCTCTGTTTTCACTCATTGTTATATCGTTCCTTTCGGCTTGATTTTATCCTATTATAACTCTGCACCTCGATATTTTCAAGCCGAAAGCTTTTGCGGTTTCGCCCGTTAAAGTTATATATATATGCCATATATACAATAAAAAGCGCTCTGTTATCTATGAAAGTTCAACAAGGATAACAGAGCTGTTTTATTGACATAAAATGTCATTGGTGATTTTATACTATTTTGGGCAATTGGTTATGCATTAATTTAGACGAAAAGTATATTTTATATTTATGAATTTGATTGGCTAAATTACAAATCAGTCTGATAAATTTAGATTGGCAAGTCATTGAGCCTTCAATTTCCTCCGAATTTGTTCAGTGCCGAGGGAATGTAAAGCGAGCCGCCGATAAGGAGCAGTCCCCCGTTTTCCGCATATGAATATGCACGGCGGTAGACCTCGGAAAGAGGTGCACATTCACCGTCTTTGAAGCATTCCGCAAGCTTGGGTGCAAAAACGGTTTTGGGGCAGAATCCGTCAATGCAGAATGCCTTGTCGATGTATGGAGAGATGTAGGAAAGTGAGGTCTTCCAGTCCTTGTCGGCGCTCATTCCGCATATCATGACCTTTGGGTACTGGGGCAAGGTTGACACAAATTCCGTCAGCGCACGCATTCCCTCGGGGTTGTGGGCGCCGTCAATTATTATCATCGGGTCTTTTTTGCGGACTATCTGGCATCTTGAAGGCACGACTGCGGTGGATATGCCCTCAAAAAGCTTGCTGTCGGTAAGCTTTTTGTACTTTTTCTTTATGACCCCTGCGGCTTCAATGGCGGTGAGGGCGTTGTATATCTGATGATTTCCGGGCATTGCGGTGGCATAGTCACGGAGCTTGTATGCAAAGGCTGTGCCGTCGGGCTTGCTTCTCAGGATATTCAGCTTTGAAAGGTCGGGGCGGACAACACGTGAGCCGTGGATAGCGGCATATTTGTCGATGACGAGGTTTGCTTCAAGGGGATTGCAGGGGTAGACCACCACGGGACACTCGTCCTTGATTATGCCCGCTTTCTGAAAGGCGATGTCGGTTATCTTGTCACCAAGAATGGCGGTGTGGTCAAAGGATATGGACATTATGACGGAGCAGATATTGTCACGGATGATATTGGTGCTGTCGTTAAGTCCCCCGACGCCTGTTTCGAGCACAACGATATCGCAGCCCTGCTCCGCAAAATACATAAATGCAATGGCGTTTGTTATCTCAAACTGGGAATATCCCGCACAGTCGCTCTCGGCAATGGGCTTTACTACGGAAATGAGCCGTGCAAGGTCATCATCGGTTATCTCTTTGCCGTTTATCTTTATACGGTCATTGTACCTGTAAATAAACGGAGAGGTGAACTCGCCTGTTTTGTAGCCCGAGAGAGTGAGGGAATTTGCAAGCATTCTCACCACCGAGCCCTTGCCGTTCGTTCCCGCAACGTGGACAAATTTAAGGCTGTTCTGCGGGTCGCCGAGCCTGTGCATAAGGTTCTCAAATCTCGTCAGATCGTGAACGGGAGTACCGGATTTTGTGTAGCTCCCAAGAAAATTTATTATCTCGCCGTTCAAAATTATTCCTCCAAAAAAGCACTTTTATCGCTGTGAAAAAGCGGCTCTTACTTTTTCCGAAAGTTCATTTGCCTTGTTTGTATAAAACACGCTTGCGGAGAGCATAGGTCCGCCGATATCAAGATATTTTGCGGCATTTTCAAGGTCACCGCAGAGATAGAAAAGCTCTGCCGAATCCATAAATATGCAGCCCTTTAAAAATATGCTCAAAGGTGCTCCCTGAACGGAAGCACCCGTTGTGGAATTGAACAGATTATCATACTCATTTTTGATGAGCCTGAGGTCAAGGGCTTTGCGGTAGTTTCCACGTGCCTTTTCAACGTTTATCATTATCTCGAAAGCGGTTATGCAGCAGTTGTAATTTTTTTCGCCAACCCGTTCGGTAAAGCTTTTGCCGTCCTCATACGCCCGAAGAACGCTGTCGTTATCGCCTATCGCACTGTAAATGTCGATTATCTCGCCGTAAAAGCTCATTCCGATGTCGGGGTATTTTTCAAATCCGCTTCTGTCGGCGGAATACAAAAGCTGCAGGGCTTCATTCACCTTGCCCCTTATGGTGAGAGTGTCAGCAAGAAGCAGTGTGAGCCTTATTTTTTCGGGATATTTTGATGTCTGCCCAAGTAAACGGTAAAGGGTATTTTCGGCGTTGTCCGAGGCAAAATCATTTTTCAGCAGCTTAAAGGCTTTCCGAACATTTCCCATATTGCCTGCGGGAATGATCGTTTTCATTGTATAGCCTATGTAAATAAACGGCAGAATGTCTATTGCTAAAATTATAATATCAAGGGTGGGCGTGTCCATATCTGTGCCACTCACCGTTATTCTTATCATCTCGCTTATGACTATTACCGCTATTGTGACTATCCAGCCCGCACTGAGCATTGTTTTCTGCTTTTTGTAAAGTCTGTCAAGTGTTTCTTTTGTTAAATTCATCTGTTTGCCCCCTGTCGAATTTCATATACCCAATGTTCATATTCCCATATCACTTGCGGCTCCCCCCGAATATGCCTTGGGAGAGAGCCGCCGAAATGATGCTTATGTGTGTTTAAGAATGCCGCAAATCAGCGACACACCGCTTACTTTGAGAAAGCTGCGATGGACTGTTCTATCTTTTCCATCTTTTCAAGTGCCTTGGCAAGCTTTGCCTTTTCAGCCTCTATCTGCTTTTCGGGAGCCTTTGCCATAAAGCCTGCATTGTTCAGCTTGCCCTGAGAGAAGTTGATGTCCTTCTGAACGGAAGCCTTTTCCTTGTTAAGGCGTGCAAGCTCCTTTTCCTTGTCAACAAGCTCGCTCATAGGAATGAAAATTCTTGCGGAGTGTGTTACGGCTGTAACAGCGTCGGGGATATCAAAGCTGTCGCCGATCTCAACGGAAGATGCGGAGGCAACCTTCTCAAAGAACATAACGCCTGCCTTGAAAACGTCCTTGTCGGCGGTCTCGATGAAGAGCTGTGCCTTTACAGAGGGAACAACGTTCATCTCGGAGCGGATATTTCTTACCGCCTTGATGGCATCGATTATCTTGCCGAAGTCTTCTTCCTCCTTCTTGTAAACGAGCTTTTCGTCAAATACGGGGAAGTCGGAGAGCATTACGGGCTTGTCGCTGTCGGATACGGCTGACCAAATTTCCTCAGTGATGTAGGGCATAAAGGGGTGGAGAAGCTTCAGCATTCCCTCCATTACCCATACGAGAACGATCTGAGCGGTCTTTGCGGTCTCGCCGCCTGCCTGGATACGGGGCTTTGTAAGCTCGATGTACCAGTCGCAGTAAACGTCCCAGATGAAGTCATAAAGCTTCTGGCAGGCAACGCCAAGCTCAAAGGCTTCAAGGTTCTGATTTACCTCGCCTGCAAGGGTGTTGAACTTGCTTATTACCCACTTGTCCTCGGCTGTGAGGTTTTCGGGGAGACCTGTGAGCTTGAAGTCCTCAGGGAGATTCATAAGAACGAATCTCGATGCATTCCAGAGCTTGTTTGCAAAGTTTCTTGATGCCTTTACCTTGTCCTCGATGAAACGCATATCGTTGCCGGGGGCATTTCCTGTTGCAAGCATAAAGCGGAGTGCATCTGCGCCGTACTGGGCAATTACCTCCAGAGGGTCGAGGCCGTTTCCGAGGGACTTGGACATCTTTCTGCCCTGAGAGTCTCTTACAAGTCCGTGGATAAGAACGGTGTCAAAGGGAGGCTTGCCCATATTCTCGATGCCCGAGAACATCATTCTGATTACCCAGAAGAAGATGATGTCGTAGCCTGTAACGAGGGTGTTTGTGGGGTAAAAGTATTTGAGGTCCTCTGTATTGTCGGGCCAGCCCAGTGTGGAGAAGGGCCAGAGTGCGGAGGAGAACCAAGTGTCAAGGGTGTCGGGGTCCTGTCTCATAGGCTTGCCGCACTTGGGGCATACTGCGGAGCTTTCCTTGGTAACAACAGTCTCGCCGCAGTCATCGCAGTAGAATGCGGGTATCTGATGACCCCACCATATCTGACGGGAAATACACCAGTCACGGATATTTTCAAGCCAGTGGAAATAGGTCTTTTCAAAGCGTTCGGGAACGAACTTGGTCTCGCCGTTCTTTACAGCGGCGATAGCGGGCTGTGCAAGAGGCTTCATCTTTACGAACCACTGAGTTGATACCTTAGGCTCAACGGTGGTTCCGCAGCGGTAGCAGGTTCCTACGTTATGGCTGTAATCCTCAATTTTAACGAGGAATCCGCCCTTGTCAAGGTCCTCAACTATCTTCTTTCTTGCCTCGTATCTGTCCATTCCTGCATATGCGGGATAATCGTCGGTTATCTTTGCATCATCGGTCATAACGTTGATGATGGGGAGATTATGACGCTTGCCAACCTCAAAGTCGTTGGGGTCGTGGGCGGGAGTTATCTTAACAACGCCAGTTCCGAAGTCTGTTTCAACATATTCATCGGCAACAACGGGAATTTCTCTGCCGACAAGGGGAAGAACGAGCATTTTGCCAACGATGTCCTTGTAGCGCTCATCGTTGGGGTTTACCGCAACGGCTGTATCGCCCAGCAGTGTTTCGGGACGGGTGGTAGCAAGCTCAACATAGCCGCTGCCGTCCTTGAGGGGATATCTCAGGTGCCAGAAATGACCTGCCTGATCCTCGTAGTTTACCTCGGCATCGGAAAGAGTGGTTTTGCAGTGAGGACACCAGTTGACGATCCTCTCACCTCTGTAGATAAGACCCTTTTCGTAGTATTTTACGAAAACCTCCTTGACAGCCTTGGAACAGCCCTCGTCCATTGTGAAGCGCTCTCTTGACCAGTCGCAGGAGGAGCCGAGCTTTTTGAGCTGTTCAACGATACGTCCGCCATACTGCTCCTTCCACTTCCACGCACGCTCCATAAAGCCCTCTCTGCCCAAGTCTTCCTTGGTAACGCCTTCCTTGCGCATAGCCTCAACTATCTTCGCCTCGGTTGCGATTGCGGCGTGGTCTGTTCCGGGGAGCCACAGTGCGCTGTAGCCTGACATTCTCTTCCAGCGGATAAGGATATCCTGGAGAGTTTCGTCAAGGGCGTGACCCATATGGAGCTGACCTGTAATGTTTGGAGGTGGGATTACGATTGTATAGGGCTTCTTTTTGGAATCGACCTCTGCACGGAAGCAGTTGTTGTCCATCCAGAATTTGTAAATTTTGTCCTCGACCTCTTTGGGGTCATAAACCTTTGTAAGTTCTTTTTTCACTTTTTGACCATTCCTTTCATAAATCCGGCATATGGAGCATAAAAAAACGCCCCGAAGCCGACTACAGCTTCAGGACGGAAAATTCCGTGGTACCACCTGAATTCGCAGAAATTCTGCGCACTCATTATTCCGTAACGGGGAATACCGTCGATGACTACTTGATATTTTCGCCGCCGAAGCTCCGAGGCTACCTTCCGCACCGCCCTTATGCAAAGACTCGCACCTACCGTCTTTTCTCTGAGCAAGGAAAAATGCGTACTCCTCCCCATCATTGCTTTTTACCTTTTTATTATAGCATATGGGGGGCGGTTTGTCAAGAAGGATTTTTATACGCAATATTTTTGTGCTTTTTTAAAATATATTGACAATTTCAGATTACAATGCTATAATGTAAATCGAATAAAATTTATGGGGTGATATAATGAGTTTTGTCGAAAAAATGCTAAACAGTATTGATGAAGATTTTTACATTATTATTAATGCTGTAGTTGCACTTGTAATTATGACTTTTACAATCATAAGCGCAAATCAAGTAAAAAAATGTTTTGATTCATCTTCAGGTATGCTGAAACGCAGTGTATATTATACACTGGACATTAGTTACACAATTTTTATTACTCTTATCTCGATTTTCCCTCTTCTTGGAATGTTTGGCACGGTCAAAGCTTTGCTTGATTTAGATATGTCCGGGGACATCTCTGATATTCAAAACAAATTTTTTTCTGCCCTAACCTCTACTGCATGGGGTCTAATATTTGATGCTCTATTTAAAATATTCAATTCTGTTGTTCAGCCTTTTATTGAAAATCAGATAACAAAAGCTAAAACAACTTTAAAATTATAAAAGGAAAAGCATTATGAACAAACGTCAGATAATACTTGATTTTACATCTTTGCTTGATGTAATAATGATAATCTTGTTTTTCTTTATTCTATTTGCACGCATTGAAACTGATAATGCCAAAGCTGTTCTTGATGGTGACAAAGCTGCACTTGAAGAACAACAGGCTCAGTTAACAGAACAACAGTCACAGATTGAGTTGCAGCAGATTCAACTTCAGGAAGATAAAGAAAAATATGAAGTCCTTATACAGGAAGAGGAAGATTACTTAAACGAACTTAATAGTTCAGAAAACGCCGCAGCTATGAATGTAGCAGGTATACACGAGTTCAGTCAGGGAACGAACCTAAAAATAAAGCTTAATATGAATAACGACAACTGGAGGCTGGATGTTTTTTCCGGTAAGGAACCAATCGGAGAGGTTTCAAATGATAGTTCTAATAATATGACCAAGAACTTATCAGATATTTTGATCAACAACGGTTACACAAAAGATCAAACTATCCTATGCGAATTTTTTTATAACGGCAATGAACGAGGCACCTCAAAAGCTTACCCAACTTCGGAAGAAGTTTTAAAAAATATAAGGTTTTCTTTTGTAAATTTCAAGTTTTCTGAAACTGATACATCTATTTTTAAGGAGGATTAACAAATGAAAATGAAAGTAAAAGGAAATGGCTCAACAATCGTTCTGATAATTATTTTAGTTCTTGTAATTGCAATTGCTGTACTGTTTTTTATAACCGGCGGATTTGGGCTTGGCAAAGGCAAGGGAAATGGAAACGACGATGAAGCTGTTCCTGCAAATGCAGAAATATCTGCGGAAGCTTCCGAAACGTCAGTGGCTTCGGAAGAAACAACTGTTGAAACACAGGAAACTCAATATATTGAGATAACCGTTTCCGAGAATAAATACATATATCAGAATAATGATAATTATTCACTTGAAGAACTTGTTGATATGGTTGTTTCTGTCGGTATGAATGATGACGGAACTGCAAAATTTGACGTTGCACTTACAAATGATAATGCTTCGCTAAATGCATATAACAATCTTTCTGCTGCACTGAAAGAAAAGGGCTTTACAGTTATTGACAAATCAAACGAATAACACGAATATCCGCATCAATCCTAAAAAATTGATGCGGATTTTTATATATCACACCTTATCTCAAACCCTCCGTGTTCCTCCGCAAACCGCCTGCATATCTCCAGCGTTTCACCGTCCGCACCCATATTGCAGATGATGCATCGGCAGTAGATGTCCGACTGCTCCGCCATTTTCGCCGTCTGTCTGAGAACATACTCGATGTCCTCCATTCCACGGGTCACGGGAATGAGAATGACCGTCCGCTCCTCGGTATGCGCCAGCGCCGAGCGTATGGACGCAAAGCCGAAAAAGCATTCCGTAAGGGCTGCCGCCGCAAATACCGCCACAATAAGAACAGTTACAAGCTCCATAAAAATATCCCTCCGCTGCATTATATGATGCAGGGAGAGATTTTGACAATTATGCTTTTTTTCTGATTATGGAGCGGGGCGGGAAATCAATCCCCGCAGTATTTGGCATTGAAAATTTCATTGCTGCGTGGCAGGTGTTTTCAACGCTCTCGCCCTCGGCATTCTGTATCTCCGTGACCGTATATTTAACAGGTCTCTGCGAAGGTGCAAGAATTTCAAGCTCATCGCCCACAAGAAATTTGTTTCTCTGTTCGGCGTAGATACGTCCGTTTTCGCACTTGTCAACAACGGCGCAGACATCATATGCCCTGATATATCCGCTGTCCTCGTAATACTGGCGGCACTCGGAGGGGTGTCCGAAGAAAAAGCCTGTGCAGTAGTCACGGTGGCTCACCTTGAATACTTCTTCACGCACATAGTCGGGAAGAATGTAGTTGTCAGGGTCTTTCTTCAGAATATCCGTTGCCATACGGTATGCATTGGTGATGACGGAAACGTAATATGCGGATTTTGCACGTCCCTCTATTTTGAGGCTTGTAACGCCTGCCTTGGCAAGCTTATCGAGGTGGTCTATCATACACATATCCTTGGAATTGAGGATATATGTTCCCTTTTCGTCCTCAAAAATTGGGAAATACTGACCCTCACGCTTTTCCTCCATAAGATGATATCCCCAGCGGCAGGGCTGTGCGCACTGTCCTCTGTTTGCGTCACGGTTCACAAGATATGAGGAAAGCAGGCAGCGTCCCGAAAATGAAACGCACATTGCTCCGTGAACGAACACCTCTATCTCCATATCACGGGGGGTCTTTGCACGTATCTCCGCAACCTCGTCAAGGCTCAGTTCTCTTGCAAGCACCACCCTTTTCGCACCCATATTGTAAAGCTCATTGGCGGTGACATAATTCACGATGCCTGTCTGGGTGGACATATGGATCTCCATATCGGGGGTGAATTTTTTTATGAGGGACATAAGCCCTAAGTCCGCCACGATAACAGCGTCAACGCCGCATTCGTAAGCGTATTTAATAAAGCCCTCAAAGCTCGGTATCTCGTTGTTTCGGGGGAGGGTGTTGCAGGTAAGATATACCTTCACTCCCCTGCTGTGGGACTTTTCCACCGCCGCTTTCAGTGCGGCTTCGTCAAAATTTTTCGGTCCCGCCCTCATTCCGAAGGTCGTTCCGCCGAGATATACCGCATCTGCGCCAAAATCAAGGGCTGCGTCAAGGCGCTCGGTGTCCCCTGCGGGAGCGAGGACTTCAAGATATTCATATGCCATAAATTTAAAGATATCCTTTCTGCGTGCATCACATAAGATGAGCCGCAACAAGATTTGCTTCGTGCTCCTCGAGAGTCTCGGCGTAGAAAAATTCGCCTGTTTCAAGGTCGGAGCAGAAATAATAATAGTTGGTCTCTCTCGGGTAAAGCACCGCTTCTATCGCATCAAGACCGGGGCTGCAAATAGGTCCGGGAGGAAGTCCGCTGCCCTTGTAGGTATCATATGCGTCGCAGATGGACTCCGAATATATCTCGAGATTGGGGATAATTACCTCTTTAACATAGTTGCTCGTGGGGTCGGACTGGAGGAGCGGGAATGTGTCGGGGTTATTAAGCCTGTTATGAAAAACCGATGCCACAAGCTTCATATTGTAGCTGTCCCCCGCCTCACGCTGAACTATGGACGCAAGGGTGAGAGTTTCTTCAAGGGTCATACCCATATCCTCCATACGGCCGTAAAGGTCGGGAGTTATCTTGTACTCAAAGTTTTTGCAGACCTTTTTCGCAACGTTTGCGGGGGCCTCTTCAAGGTAGAACTGGTATGTATCGGGGAAGAAATATCCCTCCATTTTGTAAAGCTTTTTGGGGCTCACAACAACGTGCTCCTCAAAATCAAAGCCAAAGGTCTTGGAGTTGAACACCCTTATAAATTCCTCGGCGCTGCACACATTTGCTTCTTCAAGCTTTGCCGCCGCATCAACAAGGCGTATGCCCTCGGGAAATGTGATGTCCACAAATTCTCTGGGATTGATAGCCTCCTCCTGAAGCGCCTTGATAAGGTCGCTGTAAGGCATATTGGGGCTGAGCTTATGGCTGCCTGCGATATATGTACCGTCTGCGCCTTTAAGCTTGGAGATTATTCTGAACAGGGTGGGATTTCCGATTATGCCCTCCTGTTCAAGGATATTGGCGATAGCCTCCGTTCCAGAATTTTCGGGTATCTCAACGGAGAAAACCGTGTCCGAGCGGTCAAGTCCCAGGACTTCCGAGCCCACCGCAATAAAGCCCAGCGCTCCGAGGACTGCCACGGAAAGCACCAGCGTTACCATTATAAGAGCAAAGGCAAGTCTGCCGTGAGTTTTCTTTTTGCGCTTCTTGTTTTTACGCTTTTCTTTAAGTCTCAGGCGCTCCTGTTCGAGGGCTTCTTCATCGTCAGGCTCGTCCTCTTCATCATCGCCTTCCTGCTCTTCTTCCGAGCCGTCGTCCTCATAAAGCACTATTTCGTCATTTGCAGGTTTTTCCGATGCTGTATCGGTCACTTCGCCCCTGTCCGTATTTTCTGCCTGCGCCGATGTGTCATCATCGGGTGCGGCATCGTCTTTTTTATCCTTTGTAAGGTCGTCAAGCATTGCGTCAAATTCCTTGTCGTCCATATCACGTCCTCCTTTCTCGGGATATCCTGCGCAGATATTTTTCCGTTACGAGATAGTCTGCGCCAATGTCATAGCGTCCGTGGATAAGCTCGTTGCAGGTGCAGGCGCAGTAGCATATGCCCATTTTCACAAGCCTTGGGTGGGCGGAAAGGAAACGGTCATAATAGCCCTTTCCATAGCCAAGCCTGAATCCTGCCATATCAAAGGCAAGTCCCGGGATAATGCACAGGGCGGTCTCAAATGCATACGCCTTGACGCATTTTGCGAGAACAGGCTCCATAACGCCGAATGAGCCTTTTTCAAGGTCGGAGATGTCCTTGATGAAGTAAAAGTCCATATCCCGTGTTCCGTCAATGCATCTCGGAACGGCAACACGCTTTTTGTCCTGGGTAGCCTTTTGTATCAGGGCATATGTATCCACCTCGATGTCGGTGGACACATAGGTAAGTATTATAGAAGCCTGCTTGTAGGCGGAGCTGGATATTATCCGCTCGAAAATGCCGCTGTCACGCCGGATCTTCACCTCGGAGGGCATATCGCTGCGAACAGCCTTGCACTGCGCCCGCAGGTCCTTTTTGTATTCTCTTATGTCGGTCACATTTTCCGACGGCATAGGGATTATTTTGTCCATATTATATTTCCTGCCAGCTCCTCTGCGGTTTTTCTGTCAAAAAGTGCGGTTATAAGCTCCTCGGAAAATTCCAGAGCCGCTCCCGCTCCTCTTGCGGTGATGATATTTCCGTCCCTTACGGCGGGAACGGTAAGGACATCTGCGCCCTTGAGAGCATTCTCAAAACCGGGGTAGCAGACCGCCTTTTTGCCGTCAAGAAGTCCCAGTCCGCCGAGAATTGAGGGGGCGGCACAGATAGCGCCGATAAGGAGGTCCTTATTATTTGCATATGCGATAAGGTCATTCACACGCTTATCCGCCGCAAGATTTTTCGTTCCGGGCATTCCTCCTGGAAGGACTATCATTTCAAGCCCGTCGGTAACGGTCTCGTCAATTGTGATGTCGCAGGTCACGGGGATATTGTGAGCACCCGTCACTACCTTGCCCGTAACTCCCACGGTGATGACCTCCTTGCCGCAGCGGCGGAGCATATCAATGGGTGTGATGGCTTCGGTCTCTTCAAAGCCCTGTGCAAGAAAAACGTATATCATAGCTTTATCATTCCTTTTTATTTAAAATGTATGGTGTGCTTTTCGATCATAAATGCAGGGTGATAGGAGCGCTTTGCTTTTCTCAGCCCTTCAATTCCTAAGTCCTCCTCACGGTTGATATAGGAAAAGCCCTTTCCCGCCGATGACGAGAACATCTGATTTATGGCGGGATATGCGCCGTCGATATCGGACTCAGCCTTTTCAATGTGAACGCCGAGGGTGTCGCTGTTTATTCGCTCGCCGATAGTGAATGCCGCAATTTTTCCGCCTACTCTCAGCACTCCGCCTGTGAGACCGAGAGCGTGGAAATTCTCAAAATAGGTGTTTATGGCAAACTGCTCGCAGACCTTTGAACGGTCATCATAGGCGCTGTCACGGTTATAGGTATGCACCGCATAGGAGATGCAGTCGTCAAAGTCCTTTTCTTCAAGTGGAGCATATGAATAATCCATAGCAAGGAGCTTTTTGAGATGATTTCGCTTGCCGTGGTATTTTTTGCCTTTAAGCTCCGCAAGATCGGTCACATTGTAAACATAGTCCCAGCCGCCCTCGTCACATTCTATGGTGTAGCTGTCACGGGGGAAAAGCTCCTCAAAAAGCCCGAATTTATCGGGTGTCACCGAGCCTATTGTCAAGGGATGTCCCTTTTCTTCGGAATATTTTTTCATCTCCGAAAAAACGTCCTTATAATCGCCGCCCCCTGCGGGAAAGGTGAAGTAAACGCCCTCCTCAGACTCGGAACAGGAGATGTAAAAGTCCTTATATCGTGTCACCTTGGTGTCATACATTCGCCGCCACGCCATATTGTTTGCAAAGCAGTATTCGCAGCCCCGAAAATCGGATATTTGCAGGAGCTTATCGACCCAGGGCTTGTCGGAAAGCTCAATGACCTTAAAATCAAGCATTAAATGACCTCGCTGATAATTGAAAGAAGCAGTTTTGTAATTTCATCGGGAGTGCGCTCACTGCCGTCCTCGGAGTATGCGCCCACAATGTCCCAGCCACGCTTTTTGGCGGCGTAAAGGGCGCATTTGCGGCACATTTCCATATATGGGATATTGCCCTCGTGAATGTCCTTTTTGCTCTCATCGCCGTTGTAGCGGGCGGAAAGCCTTTTCTGTGAAAGCTCCACGGGGATATCGAGAATTATAGTCTTGTCGGGACGGGGAAGTCCCAGCTTGTCATATTCGTAATCGCCAAGCCATTCAAGGAAGCCGTCCCACTCATTTTCGGGGAGCTTTGACATCTGGTGGATAGCGTTCGAGCAGACATATCGGCTTGCAAGTATCACTCCGCCGTTATTATATGCATTTTCCCAGTAAAGCTTGAAGCTTGCATATCGGTCGGCGGCGTAAAATGTGGAAGCCGCATAAGCGTTAACATCGGCTGCATTTTTTGAAAATTCGCCGTTTAAATACATTTTCACAAGCGCCGCAGAGGGCTTGTCATATTCGGGAAAGCTTATGCCCGTCACGTCGTGCTTTTCGGAAAGAATGGCTTTGAGCCTTTCAAACTGAGTTGATTTTCCGCTGCCGTCAAGCCCGTCTATAACAATAAGCCTGCCCTTTTTTTTATCGTTCATTGCAATTTTCCTTTGATGTAATTTATTCCTGCTCAAAAATGCACAGAGTTACCCAAAATATATTATATCATATTTTTCGTGGGAGTACAACAGTTTTTCGCTTTTTTCTTTATTTTTGAGAAAATAAAAACGGCGCACCCGATTTTTCTCGGATGCACCGTAAAAATTACTGTTTTGCTTCCCAGATATACTCATCTGGAGCCGTAAAATGCTCTCCCCTGCCAAGGGCTTCGATCTCACGGGCACAGACATTCACGCAGAGACGTATTACCTCCTCCGCATTTTTCGCCGTGAAGTATTTTTCATCTCCATAATACCTGTCACTTATATCCCCACGCATATCACTGAGAAACCGGTCCGCTTCAAAGGGATATATCTCGTTTATCACCTCGCCGCCAAGCTTTTTCGGAACGGGCGGCAGCTTAATTATCTCATATTTTTCCGCAAGATAGCCGTTTACGCTGTGGTAATCCCTGTAAAGCTGCTCTAAGAAGCCCTCTTTGCCCCTCAGTTCAAGAAGACCCAGACCGTAGTAGATGTATTTTCTGAAAACGCAGTCCTCGATGAGGTGAAGATAATAGCCGAGATACAGCTCATCGGTGTTCACCTGTTCCTCGAATTTTTCGTAAAACAGTGAAAAATCCATTACCTTGTGGGTGCTGTCGGTCATTCGGTCAAAATGAGTTCCTGCCGTCTTTTTGTTTCCCGTCACCACTGCATCGGGCAGCAGCATTCCGAGAGAAAAGCGGTCGGGATCTTCAATGTTACACCTTTGGCACAATTCCTGCGCCATTGCAAAATGCATTATTCTTGAAGCCATATCAATACCCCCTGAAAGCCGTCGGCGGCATTCCGGCATAGCGCTTGAACACCCTGCCGAAGTAGCTTTTGTCTTCATATCCAACTGTCTTGCCTATCTCTGCGGCGGTAAGGTCGGTGTAGGTAAGGAGTTTTTTTGCCTCTCTTATGCGTATGGCGGCGATGTATTCAAATGGGCGCATTCCCGTTTTTCTGCGGAAAATGGTGCAGAAATATTCACGTCCCACCCCCGCAAGCCTTGCAAGCTCTTCAAGGGTAATGTCGGAGGAATAGTTCTTGTCAATGTAGTCGATGACGGGCGACAGCACATCTTTGCTGTCCTCATTCTCACGGCTCTCACCCGATGCGGAAAAATACACCTCGTTTATCATCTCGCAGAGAAGCGGAGATGCACGGTGAATGCACAGCTTGTCTTTTGTTCGCAGCACGGCGCTGCATCTGCGGAACATATCATCTATCACTGAAAGCGAATTGAGCTTCACGGGGGCAGAGCCGTCAAGACCGTAGTATTCCATAACGCCGTCAATGCCGTCTCCGCCGAATATGACCCAGTTATTGACCCACGGAGCGTCATCATTCGGGAAATACTCGTGAGGCACATCTCTGGGCAGTATCACAGCCGTTCCCACGGGCAGCTCATATTCATTACCCCGACAGCAGACAGTGCCGCAGCCCGAAGCTGTGAACATAAGCTGATAAACGCACATTCCCTGCTCCCTTATAACGTGGTTCTGCCGCTCCATCGTGCCGATGCCGCAGACCACGTAGGGAAGCCGCACGCCCTCCGTATTATATGGATATTCCGCAAAATTCATAGTCTCGCCGCCTTTTGCCAAAAAACGGCTCCGACATATTTCGCCGAAGCCGTTTTACGGTACTTGTTAAATTATGTTATAAGTATAATGATTTATCAAAGCTTGATGATATTATCAAAGCTTGATAATAACTTTTCCGCCTGCTGTGGGATTTACCTTTACAGCCTCGCCGCCTGCTACCTTTACAGAGAAACTCTTGTCGGTGTTGGTGTAGGAAACCTCAACACTGTCGCCGTGACGTACTGCGGAGATCTCGAATACCTCGTTTGCCTCGGTGTCATATACCTTGGCTGTGGAAACAACACCCTCCTCGGGAGCATAGATAACGAACTCTGTGCCGTCAAGATAATCGTACTCGAAGTCTCTGGAGAAATTGCCGTAGCCGATGATGCTATTGGGCTTTGCAAGGCAGGGAAGTCCGAAGTAATCGTACTTCTGAGTGTAGAACTTGCCGCCCTCATATACCTGTCCGCTGATGATGTCGGTCCAGGTGCCTGCGGGAACATAGAACTCTGCTGTGCCCTGATCGTTGAGGATAGGAGCAACGAGAATGTTCTCACCGAACATATACTGCTTGTCAAGTGTAAGGCAGGCAGGGTCATTTGCATAATCAATGACCATAGCTCTCATCATAGGAACACCTGTCTGATGAGTCTTGACAGCCTGTGCCCAGATGTAAGGCATCAGCTTGCCTTTGAGCTTTGTGAAGAAGCGGAGAACGTCAACGCACTCTGTGGAGCCGTCCTTATCGAAGAGCCAGGGCACACGATAGGAGGAGTTGCCGTGGAGACGGGAATGAGTGGAGAAAAGTCCGAAAGCAGCCCATCTCTTGTAGATATCAGCGGGAGCTGTTGCCTCAAAGCCCGAAATATCGTGGCTGAAGAAGCCGAAGCCCGACATACAGAGGGAAAGTCCGCCTCTGATAGTCTCAGCCATAGAGGTGTACTCTGCGGAGCAGTCGCCGCCCCAGTGAACGGGGAACTTCTGACCGCCGACAGTTGCGGAACGTGCGAAGAGGCAAGCCTTGTTCTCGCCGTAGTATTCCTTAAGAACGCCGAATACGGTCTTGTTGTAGAGGTATGTATAGTAGTTGTGCATTGCGATGGGGTCGGAGCCGTCGAAATACTTCACCTTAGTAGGTATTCTCTCGCCGAAGTCAGTCTTGAAGCAGTTTACGCCCATTTCGCAGAGAACTCTGAGCTTGGAAGCATACCACTCGCAGGCTGCGGGATTTGTGAAGTCAACGATAGCCATTCCGGGCTGCCAGAGCTCTGCCTGGAACACGCTGCCGTCAAGGTTCTTGATGAAGTAGCCGCCCTTTACGCCCTCTTCAAAGAGTGCGGAGCGCTGAGCGATGTAGGGGTTTATCCATACGCATATTTCAAGGTTCTTGTCAGTCTTGAGACGCTTGAGCATTCCTGCGGGATCGGGGAACTGTCTCTTATCCCACTCGAAGTCGCACCACTGGAACTCCTTCATCCAGAAGCAGTCGAAGTGGAATACCTGGAGGGGGATATCTCTCTCAGCCATACCGTCGATAAAGGAGGTAACAGTCTCTTCATCATAGTTGGTGGTGAAAGATGTGGTGAGCCAGAGACCGAATGTATATGCAGGAGGAAGCGCAGGCTTTCCTGTAAGGGTTGTGTAATTTGAGAGCACCTCGGGGATATCAGCGCCGCCGATAACGAAATATTCAAGACGCTCGCCGGGAACTGTGAAGGACACCTTGGAAACTGTATCGGAGCATACCTCGAAGGATACCTTGTCGGAGGAGTTTACGAGAACGCCGTAGCCTGTGGAGGATACATAGAAAGGAATGCACTTGTAGGACTGCTCGGAGCATGTACCGCCGTCGGAGTTCCAGGTCTCAACATTCTGACCGTTCTTAACGAAAGGAGTGAACTTCTCGCCGAAGCCGTAGAAATACTCGCCAACGTTCATAGTGAACTGCTCACGGAGAAATGTTCCTCTTGCGTCCTGAGGATAGCTCCAGAATGTATCGTCCTGCATAGAGTTGAGACGTGCGGAGGTCTTGAACTTGCTCTCATTTACAATGGAAGCACTTCTCCAAGCGCCGCCTGTAAGTCTCTTATCCTTATAATAGTACTGAACAGACCAGCTGAACTTGCCGATAACGGCTCTTGTGTCGCCGCTCTGAATTTCCCAGCAGTCGTCCTTTTCGGTGATAACGGGAGTAAAGCCCTGATCCTCTTCAAGCTCGAACTTGGGAGCATTGTCCAGAGCGCCCTTGAAATGCTCAACAGTTACCTTGAAAACGTCCTTCTGTGTCGATGTGATGGTAACATCGAGGCAGGGGCCGCCAAGGGTCATTCCTCTGTTCTGAATGTACTGAGTTGTGGCATAGATGTTGAGACCATTCTTAACGGGAGTGATCTCGTAAGCCTGAGAAGCGTAGTTTACCTCATAGCCTCTCTGATTGAGCCAGAAACCGTCTGCAAATTTCATTGTGGAAGTCCTCCTTAAATTGTGATTTTATATGTATGCTTTTTGATTGCTTGATTTTGGGGCATTGCCCCGAAAACATAACAGTCAGCCAAAACTGACGTGTAATGTTATCGTTTACATTGTATAACATCAACAAGAGAATGTCAAGGGATTTTTGAATTTTTACATTTTATTAATATAAAATCCTCCTGTCAAAGTCTGATATCATCGGCGGGATATTCCGCTGTCTATGCCTCGGTCAAAACACAGCCTGCAAATGTCATAAAAGCCGCTGTGAGCAGCAAAACAGCCGCCTGTTTGTTCATATCCCCACCCCTATATTGATTCGATATGAATAATTATAACACATCTGCACGAAAATTTCAACTGCTTTAGGAAATTTTTGTGCATCAAGCAACAAAATACAGCTTAAAGGTTTACTTCACTTTTTTGATACAAAATAAAGAATTAATATTAATTGACAACCGCCTGCAAATATGGTATATTATACAAAAGTCCGTATGTTTTTTGTATCAATGTGCATAGGACAAAATTTTTGAAGGTGGATAATTATGAATATCAAAAAACTTATCACAAAGCTGACCGCAGCAGTCAGTGCGGCAGTTATGGCAGTTTCCCTTTCAGCAGGCGTAAGCGCAGCCGTTAAGGATTTCGACTTTGACGTTACAAACGCTCCCGTTCTTGAGCCCTGGACAAGCTACACTATCGGTATGGACCACTACGACCCCACAAAGATAACCGCAGATTCTCAGGTCATCGTTACATACACCTGCGAGTATCTTAACGAAAACGACGAGGCTCCCGTTGAGCTTATCGTTCAGAGCTGGTCATTCCCCGACACTCCTATGGCAAACAACACAGGCTCTGTCTGGGCAAAGGTCGCTCCTGCGGAATATGACGACAGCCACGCTGTTTTCAACTACGCCGATATGGTAACAGCCTACGGAACATCGGATTTCTCGGGAGTTGACGCTCTCTGCATCGGCGCTACCGACAAGGCAAACGTTACCGTAAGCTCCTGCACCATTACAAACTGCGGCGATGATATGTACATCAAAATGACCGATGTGGAGCGTGCCGAGGCTTATAAAAATGCTCTCATAATCGTTCTTGCTTCCGCTCTTGCGCTCATCGTCATCATCATTGTTGTGTTTATGGTAATTCTTAAGAGAAAGACCAGCTACGCTTATGACCCCACTCTCGGCAAATATGTCAAGATGGATAAGGGCAGCAAGGAAGAAAAGTAACAGCATATCCAATGTGCCATTCCCCTTCGGAGACGTTCGGGAATGGCATTATTTTTTTACCGAAAAATTCCTGCACCATTTTTCCGCCATAGCATAATATGAACTATGAAGGCAAGACAAAGCGGAAAACGCCGCTGAGCAAAAGCCTTCGGAGCAATATGCAAATGGCTGAAAGCCATATGACATACGGCTCAAATACATTTTATAAAGGAGCGTTTTATTATGAACTGCAACTGTGGATTTTCCGGAGGTAACTGCTGCTGGATCGTTATTATCCTTCTCGTTCTCTTCTTCTGCTGCGGCAACAACAGCGGAATTTGCTCACCTTCCTGCTGATAAACTCAGGTAATTTTCCCCGATAAGCGGGAAAGCCCCTGCGGTCAGATGATCGCAGGGGCTTTGTGATTTTGTTTGTATGAGTTATCAGCCCATTACAGCGACAACTTCGTGAACGCCGCCTGTAATTTCGGTGATAATGTTTCCGTCAACAGCCTTGCCGTCAACAGTAAGGGACTTGATGCCCTTGGAAACGTGAGAGGGGTTCTCAACCTTGATTTTGAATGTAGCACCTCTGAACTGACGTGTTACGGTGTAGCCGTCCCAAGCCTTAGGAATGGAGGGATCTATCTTCAGACCGCTGTAATCGGGAATGATACCGAGAATGTACTGGGAAATAGCAACGAAGTTCCAAGCTGCCGTACCTGTGAGCCAGCTGTTCTTTGCTTCGCCGAAACGCTTAGCGTCCTTACCTGCGATCATCTGAGCATATACATAGGGCTCGGTGCGGTGGAGCTGTTCGTCCTCCTGATATGCGGGAGCAATCCTTGTGTAGTAATCGAATGCAACGTCACCCATACCTGCGTATGCGGCAGCACACATTATCCAAGCGTTGTTGTGGCAGAATATACCTGCGTTCTCCTTGTATCCGCCGGGATATGTGGAAATTTCGCCGTACTCTACGATATATCTTGTAAATGCGGGATTGTTGAGAACAAGACCGTGCTTTGTGCCGAGATACTTCTCGATGCTTGCCATAGTCTTTTCTGTGAACTCCTTGCCGCCGATGTCGGACATAATGCAGAAGCCCTGAGGTTCGATGAATATCTTGCCCTCTTCGTTCTCGTGAGAGCCGACCTTCTTGCCGTATGCATCATATGCACGGAGGAACCAGTCGCCGTCCCAGCCGTAGTCGATGATAGCCTGCTTCATCTTGTCGATCTCAGCCTGAGCCTTGTCAGCCTCGGCATTGTCGCCCATTCTGCGGCAAAGCTCAACATACTCAGGTCCGATGTATGTGAACATACCTGCGATCATTACAGACTCGGCAGTCTGCTCGTTAAGGGGTGCGCCTGTCTCGGGGTTAACTTCCTTTGCAATGTTGCTTGCGGTGTTCTGGAAGCTCTCGCCGGGTACACGGGAGAAGCAGTTGAGGTTGAGGCAGTCATTCCAGTCTGCACGGCCGATAAGAGGAAGTCCGTGAGGTCCCTTGTTGTTTACAACGTGGTAGAAGCTTCTCTTAAGGTGGTCAAGCAGGGGCTGTGCAAGAGCGGGATCGTTCTTGTAGTCAACCATTTCGTTGAGGATTCCGTAGTCGCCGGTCTCCTTGATGTATGCAGCTGTGGAAAGTATCATCCACAGGGGGTCATCGTTAAAGTTTGTGCCCGCAGCATCGTTGCCCTTCTTGGTAAGAGGCTGATACTGGTGGTAGTTTCCGCCGTCTTCAAGCTGAGTTGCGGCGATATCGAGTATTCTCTCTCTTGCTCTCTCGGGAATCTGATGAACAAAGCCCAGAATATCCTGGTTGGAGTCACGGAAGCCCATACCTCTTCCGATACCGCTCTCAAAGTAGGAAGCGGAACGTGAAAGGTTGAAGGTTACCATACACTGATACTGGTTCCAGATATTTACCTGTCTGTTGAGCTTCTCGTCGGGAGAAGAGATGGTGTACTTTGCAAGGAGATCGTCCCAGGTCTTTTTGAGCTCTGCAAGAGCTGCGTCAGCCTTGTCGGCAGAATCGAACTTCTTCATCATCTCATAAGCTCTGGACTTGTTCATAGAACCGTCAGCGTTGAACTTCTCGGGATAGGAGTTCTCAACATAGCCGAGAACATAAACGAGAGTCTTTGTCTCGCCTGCTTCAAGAGTGATGTTCTTGCAGTGAGATGCAACGGGAGACCAGCCGTCAGCAACGGAGTTCTTGGGCTCGCCTGCGAATACTGTTGCAGGGTCTGCAAAATCGTTGTAGATGCTGCCCATAAAGGTCTCACGGTCGCTGTCGAAGCCGTCAATAGGCTCATTTACGGTGTAGAAAGCGAAGTGATTTCTTCTTTCCTTGTACTCGGTCTTGTGGTAAATTGTGCTGCCCTCGATCTCAACTTCACCTGTGTTGAAGTTTCTCTGGAAGTTAGCAGAGTCGTCCTGAGCGTCCCAAAGGCACCACTCAACAAATGAGAAGAGCTTGAAGGACTTCTTTTCGCTGCTCTCGTTCTTGAGAACGACCTTCTGTACCTCACCTGTGAAGTTCTGGGGAACGAAGAATGTAACCTCAGCGGAAAGGCCGTTCTTCTTGCCCTTGATGATAGTGTAGCCCATACCGTGGCGGCATACATATTCATCAAGCTCGGTCTTTACAGGAGACCAGCCGGGGTTCCAGACGGTGCCGTTGTCGTTTATGTAGAAATAGCGTCCGCCTGCATCAGCGGGAACGTTGTTGTAGCGGTAACGGGTGATTCTTGCAAGACGGGCGTCCTTATAGAAGCTGTATCCGCCTGCGGTATTGGAGATAAGGCTGAAAAAGTCCTGTGTTCCGAGATAGTTTATCCAGGGATAAGGGGTTTTGGGAGATGTGATGACATACTCCTTGTTAGCGTCATCAAAGAAACCGAATTTCATTGAACATACCTCATTTTCTTAATTTTTGAAAGCCACCCGTAACGGGTGAAATATGCCCTTTTGCCGCATATAAGGCTCTTTCTCCTGAAATATTCATATGCTTTCTGCGGCATTATGCATATTGCTTTATTTATTTTACCATATTAAACGTTTTAATTCAACCGTAATGTGTTATTTTTGCATAACAAATTATTTAAACGTTTTTTGTGCATTTGGTACAAATTGAAAATATTTCCTTTTCTATTGACATTCGGATAAAAATGTGATATGATAACTATAATTTTACGAAAGGAAACGGTACGGCTATGCTTTGGAAAATGACAAATGTACAGCTTCAAAAAGGCTCTGTTTTACCCCTCTATGGGGATAGTGCGCCCTTTTTTAAGCTGATTTGCCGAAAGCATAGTAAAATTTTGCAGGTTTCCTGATTTTTTTATGCAGATCAAGTGAATAGTGCGCATTATCTTCTTAAAACGATCATCAAATTCGGTTTTAAGGAGATTTTTTATGTTTGATATCAAAAAACAGCTTTCAAAGCTTTATTCATCATCAGTCCTCGGCAGCCTTTCACTGACAGGTGCTTGGGTGGCGATTTTATCCGCAAGGGGCTACAGTCTCGTTGAGATCGGCATTGCGGAAACGGTCTTTCACATCACAAGCCTTATTTTTGAGATACCCTCAGGGGTTTTTGCAGATGTTTTCGGACGGAAGAAAATGCTTATCGTCAGCACACTTATGCGAATGATAGGCAACATCGTTATGATCCTTGCAGATGACCTTTTCACGGTGTGTATGTCCATTGCATTTATGGCTCTGAGCTACAATTTTTCCTCGGGCACAGGAGACGCACTGGCATATGATTCCCTGAAGCTTGCGGGGCAGGAGGACGGGTTTGAGAAATTCAGCTCAAACCAGCTTATAATCTACCGCCTTTGCAGCGGCATCTCCACCCTCTGCGCAGGCTTTGCCATTGTTATCGGGCATAAGCTTGCTTACGGAACAGACCTTGTTACGGGGGCTGTGCAGATAATTCTGCTCTCTTCACTCCACGAAATATACGCCGAAAACACTTCGGACGAAAGCGTTATTTTAAGGCTCCTTGACTGCTTTAAGGAAAGCCTTGCCTTTTTGAAAAATCAGCGCAGGGCTGTGGGGATAATGCTCGTAAATTCCCTTGTGGGGGCAGTGGACGTTCTCCTGCTGTTCTTTTTGCAGGCAAAGCTCCCCGAAAAGGGCATTCCCGAATGGGGTCTGGGCATTGCACTGCTCTTTATGGAAATGGGCGGGATAGTTGGCTCAAAGCTGATACTCAAAGCGCCGAAAGCAGGCTACAGATGCATATTTGCCATATCCTCCCTGCTTGTGCTCACAGGCTTCCTTGCTGAACACTCGGCTTATTACGGCATAATGGCGCTTGGAGGATTTATTGCGGCTGTGGGCGATGACGCATTACAGGTGCGGACGAATGCACTTTTGCAGGATATGTTCCCCTCGGAGCAGCGTGCCACCCTCATATCTATGGAATCATTCCTGTTTTCCGTAATTATGATAGTGCTGTCCCCTCTTGCGGGATTTGTGTTTACCGTATGGTGATGTTCATAAGATGATATAAAAGAGCCGCCGTACCCGTGATTTTTTCGGGTACGGCGGCATTTTATTCAATGCTCCGTGTGCTGAATCATCAAGCCTTTTCCTTAAAATACTTCTTGAAAGCAACTATCGCCAGCACCACCGAAAGCGCCGCCGCAAGATAATCCGTCACAGGCTGAGCCATAGCCAGTGAACGTGCCGTTCCGAAAACGGCATTGAATGTAAACAGCACAGGCATAAAAAGCAGTCCCTGACGGCTTATGGAAAGGATAAGCGAGGGAACAGCCGCTCCCATTGCCTGAATTGTGTTTATCATAACGAAAAGCACGCCTAAAATTGGTCCTGAAATGATGTAGATGCGTGCAAACTGCATTCCGTATTCATATGCATTTGGCTCTTCAAGAAATGCGCTTACCATAGGTCCCGCAAATGCGTAGCAGATGATTGTCATAACAATGCTCAGAGATACCGCAAGAATGAGGGAGAATTTCAGAATGCTCTTAAAGCGCTGTCTGTTTCCTGCGCCGAAATTGTAGCCGAGAAGGGGCTGTATTCCCGTTCCAAGACCGATAAGGAGCATTACGGCTATCATATTTACCTTCATCGCAACGCCCAGCCCTGCCACAGCCATATCGCCGTGAGCGGTCATAAGATTGTTTATCACCACGTTTGATGCGCTCATCAGCATACTGTTCAGGGACGCAGGCACGCCTATGGCAAAAACTCCCTTGGCAATGCCCTCCCCTGCCTTGTAGAACTTTGGGTTTATGGAAAGTGTGGATTTTCCGCCAACAAAATGAGCTATGTAGAAAATTGCGCTGAGCACGTTTCCGATGGTCGTGGCAGCAGCCGCACCGCCTACATTCATACCCATTCCGAGTATCATAATGGGGTCAAGGATAATGTTTGCGAGATTTCCGATTATCATTCCCGCCATAGCCTTACCTGCCTTGCCCTCGGCACGGATAATTGAGCTGAATGCATTGCCGATAACGAGGAAAGGTATGCCTATCGCCACTATTTTAAGGTACTCCACCACATAATCAAAGGTGTCGGGAGTTGCGCCGACTATCCTTGCCACAGGCTCAGCGCCGAGGAAAATTATGAGCATACCCACAATGCCAGCCGCCGCCGATGTCCAGAAGCAGAATGAGCAGGCGTGAGTGGCTCTGTCTCTCTTGCCCTCACCCATAAGTCTTGAAATAAGGGACGTTCCGCCTATTCCGAAAAGCATTCCAACTGCCATAAAGAGCAGGAATGCGGGGGTGGCAAGGGAAACTGCCGCAACCATATATGCATTCTTTGTCTGTCCGATGAAAAATGTGTCCGCAAGATTATAGACAAGCACCATAAGCATACTGATTATCGACGGGATAACATTCAGCATTACCGCTTTGGGCACAGGTGCATTTTCAAATATATCAACCGTTTTGCTGTTCAAATTCACTGCCTCCATATTCAACATTAAAGTATAATTATATCACATTTTGGGAAGATTTATATTGCGGAATTGTTTCGTATGAATTAATATAAATATAAGTATATCTTATTATAATGAGAGTTAAATGAAAATTAGGTTAAAATCATTGACGGGACAGGGCGTATATGCTACAATAAAAGCAAGAGAAATATACTTTTAAAATACACTTTTTATAAGGACGGAGCAAGGATTATGAGCGTTGACCCTTATCAGGTTTTAGGGATACCGAGAAATGCGACTGATGACGAGATCAAGAAAAAATATCGTGCGCTGGTAAAGCAGTATCACCCCGACCTTCACCCCGACGACCCCGTAGCGGCAAAGAAAATGAGCGAGATAAATGAAGCCTATGAGATGATAAAATCAGGGCAGTACGACCCCTACGGCAGCAGCTCATCATACTCGGGCGGGCAGTCCTACAGCTCTTCATCATACGGTCAGAGCACAGGCGGACAGACCTATTATTCCTACGGCGATATGGACGATTTTCTCAATTCGTTCTTCGGTGCATTCGGCTTTGGCACAGCCGCTTCACAGATGGACGAGGGCGAAGCCTATGAGAAAATAAGCAGGTACATTGCCGAGGGCGACTTCTCCTCTGCGGCATCTATCCTTAACCGAATGGTGATGAGAGGCGGAAGATGGTACTACTATGCCGCTCAGGTCAGCAGCGGAACCGGCGATTATGCAAGCGCCGTTCAGTATGCCGATGCGGCAAGGCGCAGTGACCCCTCAGACCCCGATTATGCGGAGCTTTCGGCCAGGTATCACAAGCAGTATGACCACACTCTCCGTATGAGACGGATTATCCCCACCATACTTTCAGGTATCACGATCCTGCTCGTTATCAGCTTTGTATTAAGAATGATACTTTCGTTTTTCGCAAGTATCCTTGTTTGGTAACATACTATTATAATGAACCGAGGTCATGACAAATGGATAAACTCAGGAACAAATTCATCGCCTTTATGTACGGCAGGAGCGGTCCCGACAGGCTTTACAGGGTCTCTGCGGTCGTATTTATTGCGCTGGCGGTAATAAATCTTTTTGCACATTCCGTAATTCTCGGCATTCTCAGCTGGGCACTTTTCTTCTGGTCGATGTTCCGCTGCTTTTCAAAGAATGTCTACAAGCGCAGCCTTGAAAATCAGGCATATCTGCGCCTTGAAGAAAAGGTGACGAAAAAGTTCAGAATGACAAAGACAATGCTCACCGACAAGGAGCACTGCTACAAAAAATGCGGCAAATGCAAGACATATCTGAGGCTGCCCAAAAAAGCAGGCGTTCACACGGCTGTATGCCCCAAATGCGGCGAGAAGATCACCGTTAAGATAAGGGGTAAGAGCCTGTGATAAAAATACTGATAGTCTGTCTGCTGGCAGGGCTTGGAGCGGGGCTCGGAACGGGCTTTGCGGGAATGAGCGCTGCGGCGGTCATCACGCCTATGCTGGTCACATTTCTCGATATCCCCGCATATGAAGCGGTGGGTATCGCCCTTGCCTCCGACGTGCTTGCAAGCGGTATCTCCGCTTATACATACGGCAAAAACAAAAATCTCGATATCAGAAACGGTCTCATAATGATGGCGGCTGTCCTTGTTTTCACGATGGTGGGCAGCTACATATCAAGCCTTGTGCCGAACAGCACAATGGGCGGATTTTCCGTTTGTATGACCTTTATTCTGGGCATCAAGTTCATCGTGAAGCCCGTTATGACCACAAAGGAAACGATGAACAGCGTTTCCGGCAAAAAGCGTGTCATACAGTCTCTTGTGTGCGGCAGTCTCATTGGCTTTATCTGTGGCTTTATCGGTGCAGGCGGCGGAATGATGATGCTCCTTATCCTTACAAGCGTTCTCGGCTACGAGCTGAAAACCGCTGTGGGTACGAGCGTGTTTATTATGACCTTTACGGCGCTTACGGGTGCTGTGTCCCATATGGTCATTGACGGGCTGCCCGATATGAAGGTGCTTGTCCTCTGCGTTCTGTTCACCCTTATTTTTGCGCAGATCGCCGCAAGATTTGCTAATAAAGCTTCTCCCAAAACGCTCAACCGTGTTACGGGCGTGGTGCTGGCAGTTCTTGGACTGGCAATTATGACTGTAAATATTTTCCTGAAATAAAAAACTCCTGCCTTTTTAAGTATCGAGACCATAAAAAGGCAGGAATTTTATTTTAAACATAAAAAAAACAAAAAGCTCCGAGCAATTACTCGAAGCTTTTCACTGGAGG